>JAIRNN010000068.1 GCA_031257995.1 Spirochaetaceae bacterium
CACTGTCAACAAGTTAAGAATTTGTCCACAGATTACACAGATTTCCACAGATTAAAGATAGGTTTTGAAACAAAAATCTGTGTAATCGGGGGAATCTGTGTACCTTTTATTTTGCTTAACTTGTTGATAGTGCTTTTTCCCCCTTTTTTCGCCCTTTTTTCCCGTCAAATGAAAGCAATACGGCTGGTAACCGCTTATATACGGTACGGAGGTATGCTGTATGCGCCAACCAAGAGAATTAGCAAAACATGTCTGGTACCGGGTGCAAACGTCGGTTAATATCAGCGAGCCCCTGTTCCGGCTGCCGGAGGCCAAAGCGCTTTTCCTCGGCGTACTTCGCGAGACGGGCACAACCATAGTTGTGCTAGAGCGTTACGGCTTCGATATGCGCGGGCTTGTCATTGAGGAAGGTAGCGTGTCGTTCTCCATTAAGCCTAACGACGGGCTACAACTCCCGCTGATAATGCAGCGGCTGAAACAAACGTTCGCCGTCCGGTTTAACGTGCTGGCGGGAAGGCAGGGGCACGTTTGGGGGAAACGGTACTGGCCGGAGATCTTGGCGGGGGAGCCGCCTGAGCGGGCGAAAGAGGTGGACTGGGCGGAGGCGGAAGTGTTTGCGGCGGCCGCGCCGGCAGAGGGGATACTGACGTACAAGCTGAGTTGGGGCAGCTCCCGGACGAACGGGAAGGCCAAAGGGAACCGTCTTTCGTTGGAGATAACCCCCAAACCCGCGCCTCCGCCCGGATAACGGCCCGCTTTACGGCCCCAAAGGAGGTACAGACAGCCTCAATCACGTGGGTCGCAGATGGCCGCAAGAGAGGTCTGCCCGCACCGCAACGCGGGGTTTTAAAACAGGCTCACTAAACACTACTCGCCTAACGAAGGCATACTATGTTAGTGTTCTCTGTTGCCGGCGGGCCGCTATCCACTTTCCATTTTCAATTCCCTTGTAGGGGATGGGGGGCGTTGCGGGGGGCGGGCCACCCGCAGAGGGGGTAGCGTAAGACCCTAAGCCCGCTTGCGGGCGGCGGTATGGCGCGAGGGGGAGACTTCCCCCACCAAAATCTTACTTATTGTTTGCACTGTCACAATGCGGGGGTTGAAATACCCTCATGCTTAATGGTATATTATGGAATATGAAAAAGTTAAAAGCGGCCATTATCGGCGCGGGAAGCATCAGCGGCATTTACATGAACAATTTGTTGACGATGTTTTCCGGCATCGTTGAGTTGAGCGCGATCGCGGACAGCACTCCGGAAAAGGCGAAAGCGGCGGCGGAAAAGCACGACCTTGATTTTGTCGAAAGCCCCGCCGCGTTACTCAGACGCGAGGATATTTCCATTATTGTGAATTTGACCCCGCCCGCCGCGCATTTTACTGTCGCTAAGGACGCGCTGGAAGCGGGGAAACATATTTACAACGAAAAACCGCTCTGCACGGACCTTTCCAACGCCCAAACGCTTCTTGAAACGGCGTGTAAAAACAATCTGCGTGTCGGTTGTGCGCCGGACACCTTTCTCGGCGCGGGACTGCAAACGGCTCACAAACTGATCGCCGACGGCTGGATAGGCCGTCCTGTCGCGGGCACCGCCTTCTTGATGAATCACGGCCCCGAACATTGGCACCCCGCGCCGGAATTTTTCTACGCGCAAGGCGGCGGACCTCTCTTGGACATGGGGCCCTATTATATTACCGCGCTCGTTTCCCTTTTGGGTCCCGTCTCGGCGGTTACGGGCAGCGCGGCTACCTCATTTGAAAAACGTTTGATTACGAGCGAGCCGAAACATGGCAAAACGATTGATGTTGAAACGCCGACCCATGTGTCCGCGCTGCTGGATTTCAAAAGCGGTGTCGCGGTTTCAATGATCATGAGTTTTGACGTTTGGTCCCATTCATTGCCGCACATCGAGATATACGGAAGCGAAGGGACGATGCAGGTTGGCAACCCCAACTTTTTTATATCCCCTGTCTGCATAAAACGCCACCGCGCCGAAGAATGGCAGACTATTCCGTTGTTTGGTTCCCTTGGTTCTATTGATTCGATCGGGGGACAGCATGATTCATGGTTGTCCAATGATAACTGGCGCGGAATTGGTGTCGCCGATATGGCCGCCGCCATCGGGTCAGAAAGGCCCCACCGCGCTTCCGGTAATCTCGCCTTCCATGTCCTTGATGTTATGACCCGTATTCTGGAATCGGGCGAGACGGGCAGGCGGCTCGTTATTACACACCAGCCCGGAGAAACCGGCGGGGAGCAGGTATAGTTACCAAGTGCGGGGTTCCTTTTTAAACTGATGCAAACGAGGCGGTAACTTACAATGGCACAAACGGTGAAGGGCGTTATTTTCGATTTGGACGGTACCGTACTGGATACAGAGAGCTTTCCCCTCGCGGTGTGGCCTGAGGTTTCGCGGAAACGGGGCTATCCGGCAAGCGAAGAACTGGCGGGCCGTCTTGTCGGCATCAACGAAGCGGACGAACGGGAGATACTCCGTGTGGAATTCGGCGCGGCCTACCCCTACGATGAGGTTCGGGACGAAATCGATGCCTTGTTCCGGGAAAAAGTCGAACGTGACGGCATCGCCGTTAAAAAAGGGTTTGGGGAACTCCTCGAACACATCAAAACGCTTACGTTGCCCTACGCGCTTGCCACGTCAACAAGCCGCAAAATTATCGGCTGGAAACTCACGTGTGCGGGACTTACCGATGTGTTCCCCTTGATTGTCTGCGGCGACGAAGTGGAGAACGGCAAACCCGCGCCGGATATGTTTCTCAAAGCCGCCCGGCTGATGGGCCAAAACCCGGAAGACTGTATCGGTATTGAAGATTCGCCTGCCGGTCTCCGGGGATTGTGCGGCGCGGGCATCCGTTCGGTGTTTATCAAAGATCTCATAACGCCGTCCGCAGACGTGATAACCGATGTATGGCGGGAATGTCGTAATCTCGGCGAAGTCCGTCCACTTTTGGACGTTTGCACAACCGACAACTCATACCGCTGAGCCTGTTTCAAAACCCCAAGGAGTTTCACCTTTTTCACGTTAGACTAAAGCAATAGGGCTATCCGCTTTCCATTCGCATGGGCGTACTATCCCCGGCGCAACGAGTCCAGCATCTTCCGCATTCCTTCGCCAAAGGCAAGGAGAGCGTTTTCGTCGTCGTTTTTGACTTCGCTTTTCAGGCGGGCGAGATGTTCGCGGAGGGGAAATTCGTTGATCTGTACCATCGTCAGACCGCGTTTGAGGAGGGCGAGGGACTTTTCGTAGAACTCCATGATGAGGGAGAGGATGCCCACCTGTTTAGCCGGGGAGCAGTACATATCAATGTTGTCAAAAGAGTTTTGCTGGAGAAAGCCGTTTTTGATGAGATCGGCGGTTATCAATATCAGCTTTTGGTCGTCGGGGAGCGCGTCCGCGCCGATCAAGCGGACAATCTCGGCGAGGCGCTGTTCTTTTTTTAGCAATTCGAGGGCGCCGCTTCGGGCGGAGTCCCAGTAGGCGTTGACTTTTTCCCACCACGGGCGCACTTCGTCGGCATATTCGCTGTAGGAGTCGGTCCAACTGATCGCCGGATAGTGTCGGGCGTTGGCAAGTTCGCGGTCTAGCGCCCAAAAACAGCGGATGAAGCGCTTGGTATGCTGGGTAACCGGTTCGGAGAAGTCGCCGCCGGGCGGGGAGACCGCCCCGATGATCGAGACGGAGCCTTCGTTTCCGGCGAGGGTCTGGACTCGGCCCGCGCGTTCGTAGAATTCGGCGAGACGGGTGGGGAGATAGGCGGGAAAGCCTTCCTCGGCGGGCATCTCTTCCATACGCCCGGAAAGTTCGCGCAGGGCTTCCGCCCAGCGGCTCGTGGAGTCGGCCATAATCGCCACATCATAGCCCATATCGCGGTAGTACTCGGCGAGGGTTACACCGGTGTAGATCGAGACCTCGCGGGCGGCGACCGGCATATTTGACGTATTGGCGATAAGGATCGTCCGTTCCATGAGGGAGCGTCCGGTTCGCGGATCGATCAGTTCGGGAAACTCGGTGAGTACGTCGGTCATCTCATTGCCGCGTTCGCCGCAGCCGATGTAGATGATCACGCCCGCATCGCACCACTTGGCAACGGCGTGCTGGGTCATCGTCTTGCCCGTACCAAAACCGCCGGGGATGGCCGCCGTCCCGCCCTTCGACAACGGGAAAAACACGTCGATGACGCGCTGTCCGGTCAAGAGGGGCTGCCCAGATCCCAACCGTTTCACGCTGGGCCGGGGCTTGCGGACGGGCCACCACTGGGAAAGTTGTATCTCCCCGCCTGTGCCCGTACGGGCGATGACTGCCTTTACGTCATAATCGCCTTCCGGTGCAAGCCAAACGAACACGCCGCTTATGCCGGTCGGAGGAACCGTGATCTTGCAGACCACGGCGCGGGTTTCCGCCACCTCGCCAATGATCATTCCGGGTTTCGCCTCTGTCTTTTCACCGTTCTGGATCCGGGCCGATAACGCGGCATCGGGAACAAAACGCCACTTCTTGTTCCGGTCGAGCGCGTCGCCTGAGGAACCGACCGCCATAAACGCGCCGTCCTGCCGGTAAAGCGATTCAAGCGGCCGTTCGATGCCGTCATAGATCGTACCGATGAGTCCGGGCCCCAGCTCGACCGAAAGCGGCCGCCCGGTAGTTACCGCCGGGGTGCCGATAGTGAGCCCGGTATCGTCTTCATACACCTGAATCACAGCGATATCGCCCTCGATACGGACAATCTCGCCCAAGATATGTTTCTCGCCGACTTCAACCACGTCAAAAAGCCCCGCGCCGCTCATACCCGAAGCATGAATGATCGGCCCGGAAATACGGATGACCCGTCCGGTAATGTTTATCAAACCTGTCGTATTAGCCAAAATGTTATCCAAAGAGCGCCTCCGCAACTTCCGCTCGTTTGGACAACAACAGCGCGTCCGCTTCGGCCTGTATCGAAGCCGTCATTTTTATATCGCCGGTCCATAGTATTATAGAAGGAAGTTCGTCTACAGCAGGAATTTCGTTAATACGGGTAGCGGTCAGCGACAGGCGGCCAAGTATCGTTTCGGCCTCCGCTTTGGTAAGACCGCAGGTCTCGACCTCGACAGGAGAAAAATCGACCGTCTCATGTTTTCCGGCGACGGCCTTAACGGCGGCAAGCCTCACCGCCAGCGCACGTTCCAAAACGGCGAGCAACTCTTTCCGCTCAAGCGTCTGAAAAAAACCACGCATCGCCTTCTCAAGCGCCCCGTTGATCTTGGAAAGCCGTGATCGCGCCTTATCCATCGCCAGCCTCGCCTTTGCCTCCGCCATCTTCTCGGCAATATCCGCGTCATACCGCGCCCGTACCTCGCCAACAGCCCTTTGTAACCGCACATCCCAATCTGTAGCCGCCGCCGCAATCGCGCTCTCCGCGTTTTTCAGGATTTTCGCCGCTTTCCGTTTCGCGTCGTCAAGAATCTCCCGGTGTATGTTGTCGGTTGATAACAATTCTTCCATATTACACGTTGATGCCGATAGCCTCTCGAATTGCGTCTACCAGCGTCCGTCTCCCTTCCAAATGACCTGCAAGCCCCGGAATTTCCACCACCAACGGATACCGCCCCGTAAGCTGCCAAGCGACCATCTCATCTTCCAGTGCCGCCGCCGTACTTTCCTCCACGATCAGGATCCGCGCCTCTCCCGCCCCGGTTACCTTCCCAAACACGGCCAGCGCCTCCTCCCTGTTCTCCACAGCCGCCCCGTCCACCCCCGCAAAACGAAAGGCAGTCAACAACTCGCCGGACCCCATGAAAAAATAATCCATCGCGCAAACAGTATAGCACCTCACGAGCCGCGCAACAAGCCCGTACGCGCGTTGCGCGAATTGATAATGGAAAATGGAAAATTATAGGACTAGTTTGGGGAGACTTACCCCTCCTGACTACTCTCCATCTACCCCCATAGGGAGACAGCCACCCTCCGCCATTACGCAACCCCTGTGGGGCTATCCGATATTCCGCACGATCCGTCGCACGATTTCCGCCGAGTGGGTAGAGGCTACGGTGAGAAACGTGTCGAACTTGACCGCCGAATCCGCCCCGGCAATGTCGGAGAGCGCACGGATAACCATCACGTCAACGCCGAAAAGCGCGCCGGTATGGGCTATCGACGCGGCTTCCATATCCACCGCGGCAATCGCCGGAAAGGCCGCTTTCACCCGCGCTATCACCTCCGCATTGTGCATGAACGTGTCGCTGGAACCGATCAGGCCCCGCCGATGGCGTATCGTGCCGGGCAGCACCTTTTCGGCCCGCAACTCGTCAATCGCTCGTTCCGCAGCGGCCATATACGTTTCCCGCACGGGGAAGGTCTGGCTCTGACCGGGAAGCTGACCCGGCGCGTAGCCAAAGGCCGTGAGGTCAACATCGTGGTAGACAAGCGCGTCCGCAACAACGACATCGCCGATGGATTGGCCTTGTCCCATACCGCCCGCCGACCCGGTGTTGATCACCAAAAACGGCTTGTAGCGGTCGATAAGTATCGCGCAACCCACCGCCGATGAAACCTTGCCGATGCCGCACCGGAGCAGCACCACCGGTTTCCCTTCGAGATTCCCGATGAGATACTCAAATCCACCGGCCTTTTCCACCTTCGCGCCGTCCAGCCGCGAACGAAGCAACTCTATCTCATCTTCCATTGCGCCTATCAGTCCCGTCATATCCGTCTCCTTTATATGAGGCTGTTCCAAAACAGCATTTCAAACCCCGGCAGATTTTAAAATCCGCCGGGGTTTGAAACAGTCCTTTTGCGTTACGTGTTTGAATGGTAATCGGCCACCAGTTTCCGCCAGGGGACCCGTTCTTCCCGCTGATCCCATTCGATGATCTTCTTGATGGTGAACTTCTTAGGTGAATCATGGTGAACAATGCCGAAACGCCCGCCGCCGATATAGGTAAGGCTGTCGCCCGCGCCCAGCGTTTCCCGCGCTTTCAGTTTGGCGGCGATACAGTCAAAATGAAATACCCCGTCTCCCTCCCGGTCGCTGATCGCGCTTGCCAAGTCGGTGATCGGTTGGCCGCACAACGAACAGATGATCTGGGGGATCGGCTCGTCGGGCTTTTTTGCCGGTGTCCATTTCGGCCCGTCGTAGAACCCGATTCCCCGTCTATCACGGTACGAGATGGAGGCCGGTCTTTGACTTACCGGACCCTGTCTGCGGTTGTGCGCCGAGGATATTCTATTGTTCTCTCCCTCACCTTTCCTTGATTCGAAATAGCTGGAACGGCCATTTAGACCATTACGATCGTTTCGGTCGTTGCGGCCGCCGTTCTGGGAACCGTTGCGGTAATCGCCGCTTTCCCCCCGGGCAGAGGACTGGCCGCCTCTGTTGCGGTTTCTCCCGCCGCCCCTCGGCCTACCCCCTGCTCTCCCTCCATTGCCGTTCATCTTGCATCCCTCCCTGCGGAAGCCCCATGATTTCGTTGCTCACCACTTGAGCGATACGAAAGATGGCCCCATATAGGTATTCCTCACTGTTTATTTTTTGCTTCAACTCTTCAATCCTTGCGGCATTTGAAGCTCTGTTCCGCTTCCTTTCTTTTAAGCCAATCATACACTCTCCATAAACGCTGATGCAAGATGCCTCACACAGCCTGGCCCGATGAATATAACATCGAAGCGGACTTGGTTGTTACTATATTCTCGATGATTTTCAAGAAAAATCTTAGCGGTTTCTACAATCTTTTTTTGCTTTTTTTTGTTGACAGCGTATTCAAGGTTTTCAAGGCCGTACGTCGCCCACGATTTCACCTCGACAAAGACCAGCGTTTCACCCTCTACCGCGATAATATCGACCTCCCCGGCCTCCGAGCGAAAATTACGCCCGATGATGCGATATCCGACTTCCTCAAGGAAACGCGCCGCCCGGTCTTCCCCGGCTTTTCCCTTCGCGCTGGTGGTCACTCTTTTTGTTTCCGGATGGCACGAATAATATAGAGGGAGGGCTGGTTGAGCAGGTCCACCGGCTTCTCGTTATTGGCGGGTGTTCCGTCTTTTTCTTTCGTGATGACGACCAGCGGGCGGAACGGCGCTTGCTGCCGCGACTCAATGACCCTTGCCATTGTTCCGTTATTGAGCAAAACTTCCTGTCCGACCGGATATATACCCATGATCTTAACAAAAGCCGACAGAACCGCCGGATCGAAGCGGCGGGAATTATCTGAAAGCAAGTTCTTCACCGCCTCGTAGCCGGTCATAGAGTTCCGGTAAGGTTTTTCGTTGACCATCGCCTCAAAAGCGTCCGCTACCGAAATGATTTTCGCGCCGATATTGATCTGAGCGCCGTCAATCTGTTGTGTATACCCCGTGCCGTCCCATCGTTCGTGGTGCTGAAGCACAATGTTGCCTGAGACTTCATTGAACCGCAGTTCCTGCCTGGCTATCTGGTACCCATATACGACGTGGGTCTGCATAAGCTCGCGCTCCAGATCGGACAGTTGTCCTTTCTTTTCCGCTACCGCCTTGGGTAGACGAAGCATCCCAATGTCGTGAAACAATGCGCCGAGCAACAACTCCTGATTGTACGCTTTGTTCGAGGACAACTCCTGAAAAACGAGGGTGGATAGAATCGCCGTCTGCACCGCGTTTTTCGCCAGAGGATACCCGGCAAGATTGCCGTTCAGCACAAAAGAGACGGCGAACATCGAACCATTTTGTATAATACCGCTCAAGCCTTCCGAAATCGCGTTTATCTGCCGCCCGCGCCGGTTCACATTAAACTGCCTTCTTTCGATAAGAACGAATATTGCGTTTAATTGCTGGATAATGTTGGTGATTGCCGCATAGGTAGCCGCCTCCTGCTCTGGAGGCAACGTACCCCCCTCCCCTCCATTCCTTTCTCCCCTTTCCGACAGACCGCCTCGTGGCCCGGACATGTTTTGTCCATGCTCTTCGTTTCCTTTTGCCCGTTTAATGCCTGGTCCATCAATAATCTCTCCTTCAGTAAAGACTTCTGAAACATTCCACCGTATAGCACGATCAATATCTTTTTGCTCAAGGGGAACGTTTGCAGCAATGAAAAGACTGTCCGCGTCCATATAGACAGGAACGGAGAAAACATAACCGGCTTCAAGACTTTCAACAACAATTTTTTTCATAACGTTCACCTTAAAAAGCAGAGGGTGATTATCTTTTTTATGTATTTGTAGGACAGATGGGGGACACCCCTCCTCGCTCCAGCCCTGCGGTCTTTCGCTACCTCCTCTCCAAAGGACGTAAGTCCCGGGCTCCGCCCCTAAAACCCCATCTTCCCCCTATGGGGAAATAGAAAATGACAAGAAACGAAACACAAGGTATTTCATTATCCATTTTCAATTATCCATTCCCCCGGAAACATTTCACCTGTCATTTTGGGCGCCTCACATGAAACACTGATGAGCTCTTAGACGAAAAAGCAGATCAACACCCTATTTTTTATACGAATTGAGCCTGTTCCAAAACCCCAAGCGAATCTTAGAACAACCATATTTACAGCGAACCTTCAAGAAAATTTAACCGCAAAGGCACCCAATGCCGCGCCCGAAACAGGCGCAACTTGGGTTGTGCTAGGGGCGTTATACAATTACACAACACGGCGCCAATAAAGGCCCCGCCTTTTTATTCAAGCGTCAGCGCCGAGGTACTGAGGCGCGGAAGGTCTTTACCGGCAGCCGCGCCTTTTATCGCTAATTAGTCTGTTTTGTCAGCCTTCACAGAAAGCCGCCTTCAAGACTGCTTGTAAAGCCAATCGGCTGTCAAATCAGCACGCCTCTATCCTTATTCGCCTTCGCGGTTAATTCCTTGCCTCTTTGTCAACTGACAGAACTGCCCCAAATACAAATGAGTTTTGGAACAGGCTCAATTAACAAACTTTTTAAAAGCGGCAATCAACCGTGCCGCTACCTCTACGGGGGAATGGAAAATGGCAGGAACGAGACGAGCCGCCCCAATCCCCGCCATTATCCACTCCCGAAGGGAAAACCGCGCGTCAGTCTTCGGCAGAATCAACCTTCCCCAGAAGCTCTTTGACTTTGGATGCCTTCCCGACCCGGCCCCTGATATAGTAAAGTTTTGCGCGGCGCACCTTGCCCCGGCGCGTTACCTCAACGTGGTCAATACGCGGCGAATGAAGCGGAAATATACGTTCTACCCCCACCCCATACGAATTTTTCCGCACCGTGAAGGTTTTCCGGACGCTGCCGCCTTTAATGGCGATCACCAGACCCTCGTAAATCTGGATGCGCTCGTTCTTACCCTCGACAATCTTGAAGTGTACCTTCACCGTATCCCCGACCTTAAATTTGCCGGGTTTTTCTTTGAGTTGAGCCGCCTCAAGCGTTCTTATCTCGTTCATGTTGAACCTCTCTTACAACCTCGATTATCTCTTTAATCTCTTGACGCGCGGCATCATTGCCGCCCGCCGTCCCGTCTGCCGCAAGCGGAATGTCCGCCAGAATCTTTGCCAGCAGTTCGGGACGAACTTTCATCGTTTTTTCGACTCGCTTCTCCCGCCGCCACTTACGGATCTGCTCGTGGTGGCCGGAAAGAAGAACCTCAGGTACCACAAGTTTACCATACTCAGGCGGTCTTGTCCACTGGGGATATTCCAGCAAGCCGCCCGAAAAACTCTCCTCGTCAAGCGATTCCCCGGAGATCACCCCGTCGATGAGCCGGTATACGGCATCGATGACCGCAAGCGCGGCGACTTCCCCCGACGAAAGCACGTAATCCCCCACGGAAATCTCCCGGTCAACGTAGAGGTCAAGCACACGCTGGTCCACGCCCTCGTAACGGCCGCACAACAGCACCAGTTCCTTTTCCCCGGCAAACTCCTCCGCCGTCCTCTGGTCAAAAAGTTCTCCCGATGGCGAAAGATAGATAACGAGCCGTTCCCGGCTCTGCCGCCCCCCGGCAACAACGCCGTCAATTACCTCACGTCGGGACACCCCGACAGCCTCAAACGCCCGGCCAACCGGTTCGCAGAGCATCAACATTCCGGGGCCGCCGCCGTAGGGCGCGTCATCACAACTGCGGTGTTTGTCCGTTGCATAATCCCGAATCTGCACCGCCTGATACTCGACAATGCCGCGTTCAACCGCCTTGGCCATGATGGACGAGGCGAAATAGGCATCCGTTATCTCCGGAAAAAGCGTCAGTACAGTAAACTTCATTTAAACAATCATGCGACTAATCAATAAATCGGCCAATCAATCAAGCACCCACGGGGCGCACAGAACGATAGTCCCTTTTTCCAGCGAAACCTCGCCGATAAACGCATCCCGAAACGGAACGAGCCGCGCGCCGCCCTTCACATTTGAGGCCGTCTCGTTTGCGTTCACTTCAAGCAACACCCCGCCGCCCCCTTCAAAGACCCCGGTAACAACGCCGAATACCGTCCCCGCCTCCACGCCGGGCGTTTTTCCGTCCGCCACAAGGCGCAACCCTTTTAGATCTTCGATGTAGTACTCGCCTTCATCTAAGGGCGCGGCATCTTCGCGGCTAACCACGATCTCCGAACCAGTCAACGCCTTTGCCTTTTCAGGCCCGTCAACACCCTCAAAGAGGATGATCCCGCCACCGGAACGCTCGTTGCCGTGTTTTCGGGGTCGCACGTCCGGCCTTATCTCCACGACACGGAACACGTTTTCCCCCCCATTCTTGCGGAGCGTCATCGATTCAAGCCGTTCAAGATGGGCCGTCTCGCCCGAAAAAGAGCGAAATTTGACAAAACCCTCCAGTCCGAAGGGCTGTCCCAGCATCCCGGCGATAAACCGCTCAATCAAGGATTTCGAGTACGGCCCGCTTTCCGTCTTTCACGGTCGCCGCAAGCAGTATTGTTCTGATAGCCTTCGCGATACGCCCGTGCTTGCCAATCACCTTTCCAATGTCTCCCGGCGCGACACGAAGCTCCAGTATCGTCGATTGCTCACCCTCAATCACATTGACTTCCACGCCCGCCGGATCATCAACCAAAGACTTGACTATGTATTCAACGAGATCTTTTTCCATTTGTTTTTCCTACATTTTCTGTTTGGCGCAAAGCTATTTGAAATAAAACGCTTTGCGGTTAAGCAGCTTCCGCACCGTATCCGACGCGGTAGCCCCTTTCGAGATCCAATCCCTCACCTTTTCGGCATCAAACCGCACCTGCTGATTCTCCGTTTCAATCGGATGATACACACCAACTTCGTCAAGCGTTCTGCCGTCGCGGGCGAATGCCCGGTCAATGACGACGATGCGGTAAAACGGCCGCTTCTTCGTCCCCAATTTTTTCAGCCTTATTCTGGCACTCATGTTAACTCCTCTCTCACAATCTTGTTGACAACCTCTTTCCACCTGCCGTGGAGACACTAGATTTGTTTAACAACCCGGTTGGTTGTCTCACAAGTCTTGCGGTTTTTCAGGCTAAAGCCTTACAAAACCGCATTTCTTAGCGGAAGTTGTTTAGAAACTTGAGGTTTCTAAACAACTCTACCTATAGGCGGCGCACTCCTCTATGACAGTCCGTTCCCTTTCGGGGGACAGAAAACGCCGTGTGCTTGGAAAAAACTCGGCGTTTCCCAAACCCTCAGTAGTCGGACCGCCCTCGATGCGTCCTTCTCATCAGCTTGCGGCGCATCGACTTCTTCTTTCTGTTGAGAATAGTTGAAGGTTTTTCAAAATACTCGCGCTTTTTATACTCGCGGATAATGCCTTCCCTCTCAACTATTCGCTTGAACCGTTTAATCGCCTTTTCAAGCGGTTCCGAATCGTCTACGATAATATGTGCCATATACTCACCTCCTTTGGGGAGCCCTTAGAATTCGTTACCAGATACAAGTTGTGAGTTACAAGAAACTTGTAACTCACAACTACTGTAAGTCTAGTTTACCCAGAATGAGATTTTTGTCAAGTACCGCCCGGTTCACAAGGGCATCGGGGTCGGTGTTTTCGGTCGCGGCACGGATTTCCCAGTGGAGGTGGGGACCCGTGGCAAGGCCGGTCGCGCCCGATTCACCGATCTTGGCGCCCGCGTCGATGATGCTTCCTTCCATGACGCTGACAGCGTTGAGGTGGTAGTAGAGGGAATAGAGGCCGGGAAGATGTTCCAACACGACCGAATAACCGGTGGATATGCGGAACTTTGCGAGTACGACCTTGCCCCGGGCGCAAGCCCTCACCGGGGTGCCTGTTGGTACGCCGTAATCGACTCCGGCGTGTATCGAGGCATCCCGTCCGCCAGAGGTGTACACATAGACGCGCCGATCGCCGAAATGACTCGTGCGGCGGGTGTTGGCCGAAACGGGCGGCACAAACGGCCCTTCGCTGTACACCGTGTTGCCCGTCCGGGAGAGAATCGCCCAGAGCTCGTCGGTTTGGGCCGTCTTCACCGGGTCGGGCTTAGTACGGATGTCCGTGTTGCTCTGGTTCAGCGGAATCTCTTCGGCGTTAAAGCGGCGTTCGGCAACCGTGATCTGCTGTTCAGCCAAGACCGCCAGAGCCGCGCCGCTCCCCGTTTCGAGGCGCAACGCCATGACCCCGCTCTCCGCCGTGGCAGGAACGGTGAGAACCGCCGTCCAGCAGGGAACCGCCTCCTCGTTCGCGGTGGATGCGGCACGGGTCGCGGAAAGATAATAGAAGAAAAGGGCACGAGAAAGCCGCCGATTGTTTCCATTATACAGCGAAACATAGACCGGATCGGCGGGAGGGGATGCAAGCGCGACGGTAACCGGTTCCCCCGGACGCGGGTTGTCGGGAATCACCGCGAACGTAACGTTCTGCGCAAAGAGGGGTGTTCCCAGCACGGCGCACGCAACGATGCAGAGAAAAAGCGGCGGCCTCGTCATTGTCCGCCTGTACAAGATCGAGGCCCTTGATGCCGTCCGAACGTCGCAACCAAATTTCGCGGACAACCCTTTCACCGCATCCTGGGAAATATCCCTGTTTGCCGAACCATATACATAAGCATACCCGAAAATCCGGCGAATGACTACGCCCTGCGGGCTGGCGCCATATGGCGACGCTGATAAGACAGATGAACGCGCAGTCTTCAAAAAACGAGCAGCCGCCAGTCATTTTCCCTAGCGGAACCGCCCCCGCCGCCGCCCGTGTCGCAGTCCGCGAACACGAACCCGATAACCAGCAACAATCCGATAATGCCGTGTAAAAAACCCTTCTTCATTTTTACCCTCCTGACACAAATCTTTTTCATCTGTTCCTCTTTCTCATAATAAAAT
>JAIRNN010000070.1 GCA_031257995.1 Spirochaetaceae bacterium
GCTCTATATTTGGCCTAAATTTACCCTTTTTTAGTCAATTTTTCGGTATTTTTAACCAAAATATTTATTTTGATGTGTTTTTTTACCTCATTTTTGCGTATGGTGCGTAACATGAGTTAAGAAAACATAAAGAGGGGGAAGCCTTCCCCTTCGCTCCAGCCCGCTCTCCGGTCGATATGCCCGCACCTACGGCTAAGGCGCGTCCACATCTCCCTCCGTTTGGTCATACGCTATCCCCCTCTACGGGGACAAAACCATACGGTGTATGGTTTTGGGGGCGCACCCCAAGCGTCCACGAACGGACGCAAAATAGAGCGCGCCCCGGCCCGGAAGTCCGAAACAGGATGTTGAGGGCTGTAGGGTTCCCGCCCTCGTAACGCCTCCGGCAATATTGATGTTTACAAGTAGAACTACTATAGTTTCCGCACCTGCCCGGTTATCAAGCCTTCAACCACCGCGTATGTCTGCTCATCTGTGTGTTCAAAGAACTGAGCGGCCTGCTCATAAGCGGCCGCACGCCCAGTACCGGCTGCTCTTTCCTGATTGACTCCCTGCCTGCCCTTGTCGCGAATGAAAAGAGTGGCGGGCGGGCGCGGGTCGCGCCGGGACTGTACGCGAAAAGTTACCGCGCTTCACAAAACGAATGGTATTACGGCGTTAAAGTACACGTGTTAGGGCGGAAAGTATATCAGACACTACCGAATATAAAGATGACAGAGGTTTCTCCGCAAATGAAAGCGATATAAGCGTCGCGATGGAAATGCCGTGGTCTGTTCACAACATCATTGCTTTTACGGATAAAGCGTATAGCAGCCGGGAATGGCAGAGCGAACTGAAAAAGCAGGTTGAGGTTTACCGAACACTCCACGTAAAACGAAATGTATCTGAGTATTTGAAATAAGTCTCCGCGCCGGTATCAGCGGGTATCATCGAGCTGCAAGACCGCCCTGAAGCTCCCCCATCCCGAATAAAAAAATGCAACCTTCTACGATTTTATCGAGTATATATATGGTATTGATAAAAATTGTTTGCTAATACCACGTTTTGGGGGAACCACCGCCATAACTTTGCCGTCGGCAAGGTTTATGTTACACCTCCTACAAATTCCTATTGTGTTGGTGAAGCATAAGCCGGTGGTTCCCTTGGTTTTTAAGGAGTAAGATCATGAAGAAAGCAATTGTCTTGCCCATCCTGACGGGATTGATCCTCGGCATTATAGCCGCCTGCGCCACCACCGGCGGGGCAGACTATGCGGAACAGGCCGCTCGGGGCGTGGACGTGTTCGCCGGGAAAACCTGGAATGCCCCTGTGCATAACAATATGTACGACCGCTGGGAGTTCAACACCGACGGCACATTCCACTTTTGGCATGTCCACCACAGCGAACCCCTTGACCGGGGCGTGTACCGCTACGAGCTAAACGACGGCATCATCACCATCGCCAAAGAAGGGGAAGATGTCCACAGCCACTACCGCTATGTGTTTGGCGGCAATACCGTTGTCTTAACGCCGTTCCTCCAGAACATGGTGCCGCAGAACACCGGTTCAGGGACATCTCACCAAATGGGCGCGTTGCCGGAAACGGCGGTTGTCTTTACCGAGGCAAAGTAAGGAATCATGAAAAGACTCGCTGCCCTTTTTACCTTGGTACTGGCGGCGTTTCCCCTCTTTGCCGGGGGGCAGGGAGAAGACCCCGATGCGCCCTTTGACGATCATTCCCTTGTGGCAGTCCACCGGATTCACATGAGGGAAGTTGTGCGAATCGGCGTGTCCGCGGATAACGCGCCTTTTAGTTACGTGGATGCCAAAGAAGTCTGGCAGGGCTATGACATTTATTTTGCCCGGCGTATTGCCAAAGAAATAATGGGCGACAAGCCAAAATACCTCCGGCTGGTGCCGGTAACAGCCGAGAATTGGGTTGAATTGCTCGAAACCGATCAGGTAGATATTGTGCTTCCGGGATTTGGCCCCAGCCCGGAACAATCCGCCCTTGCTGATTTTGCCCTTCCCTATCGCAAAGCTGGAGCAGTCCTCATCGCCCCGGCAGTCAGAAAGGGCAACAGCGAATTACAGATGTGGCTCAATGATGTGATAAGCCGCCGTATAGAAGCCGGTTTTTTTCATAAAGATTATGAGGCAACCCTGCGCCCGGTTTATGGAAATACCGTTGACCCGGCGACCGTGGTCATCGAAGGGGGAAAAATTGAATAGCAAAAATTACTGTTATAATTACTGTTTCTGTTATCATTACTATTACAACGAAGAATCAGGAGGTATTGTATGAAAAACCGTATTATTTCAGGCGGCGGGGTACTTGTTTTCGGTCTGCTTATCGCGCTGGGGCCGCAGTTTTTGTTCAAGGTGTGCCCGGTTATGGGGGACATGATTATGAAATGCCGCTGGTCAGCCCAAGCGGAAATCGGCATCGGGGCTTTAATTGCCGTTCTGGGTATTGCCCTTGGCTTTTTCGCCGATCCCAAAATACGGCTGGGGTTGACCATCGGGGTATTGCTGTCGGGGGTTCTTGCCCTGCTCATTCCCCACGCGCTTATCGGCGGTTGTGCAATGCATACCATGCCCTGCCGCAAAATAACGTTCCCGTCAATCACGATCATCGCTATCCTGCTGTTGATCAGTGGGGCATTTAATCTGGTATATCTTGCCGGGAAAAAGACGAAGGCATAAATCCATAGGGAAACGCTGATTAACTTGATGTCAGCTTAGTTGGCAATCGCGTTTCCCCATGTGTTTGCTCATTTCATTACGTACATGGAGCAAACTTTGTTTGCCATACATTAAAGTAGCACTGATTGCGACTACGCGGTTGATAACGCCGGCGAGAACTTATCACATTCTCGATTGAATAAATCAGCGTTTCCTTAAGAAGCGGCTGCTTGTTGTACGATTAATTCTTGTAGCCGCCGGATATAGTCCGCATTGGGATCAATTTGCCAACCCTTCTCTAAATCCGCAATAGCTTGGACGGATACACGCAGATGAAGAGAGGCACAGAGTGAAAAACCTGTGTTCATCTGCGCTTATTTGCATTCATCTGTGGTTTATAGTAACTGCTCTGTTCCCCTCCCCTGTAGGGCACCCATTTGTCGTGCCCGAAACGTTGAGGGCACTACCGCAATTACGCAACACGGTGAGGCATCAATAAAAGCAACGCTTTGAGCCTGTTCCAAAACTCATTTGTATTGGAGTATTACTGTCAGTTGACAAAGAGGTAAGGAATTAACCGCGAAGGCGGTTAGCAAACCGCTGAGGCGAATAAGGATAGAGGCGCGCTGATTTGACAGCCGATTGGCTTTACAAGCAGTCTTGAAAGCGGCTTTCTGTGAAAGCTGACAAAACAGACGGATTGGCGATAAAAGGCGCGGCCGCCGGTAAAAACCTTCCGCGCTTTCAGTACCGCGGCGCCGAAGCTGGTATCCAAGCGCCGCCTTTATTGGCGTCGCGCCATGCTGCATAACCGCGCTAACGCCCTCAATGTTTTGGGCGCGGCATTGGGTGCCTTAGCGGTTAAATTTTCTTGAAGGTTCGCTGTAAATGTGGTTGTTCTAAGATTTGCTCGGGGTTTTGGGACAAGCTCCTTTGATAAAAACCTTCAACGCCGCGGAAAACCTCTGCCTGCTCCATCATGCCACCCCCAAGGGAAGCCCATTAGGGGCGTTAGATCATGAGGCGTTTCGCCTTGTGATACGCCTCTTGCCGGATCTGTTTGATCGTGCTGTCGGCGAGATAGTCGTCGAAGGGCATCTGGCGGTCGATCACCGCGCCGGGAATGCCGTTCTTGCCGGGAATGATCTCGACAATGCGGGTCGCGATTGAGGCGATGAACTCGTGATCGTGCGAGTTGAACAAGACCACGCCGGGAAACGCCTCCAGTCCCTTGTTGAGGGAGGTGATCGCCTCCAGATCAAGGTGGTTTGTCGGCTCGTCCAAAATCAGCGTGTTCGCGCCGGAGAGCATCATCTTTGCCAAGAGACAACGTACCTTCTCGCCGCCCGACAGCACGTTCACCGGCTTCAACGCCTCGTCCCCGGAAAAGAGCAACCGGCCCAGAAAACTCCGCACTGCCGTCTCGTCCTCGTCCTTTGCAAACTGCCGCAGCCAGTCCACGATGGACTCATTGCCGCTAAAGAAATGGTCATTCTCTTTGGAAAAATATGAAAAGCTCACCGTCTGTCCCCAGTAAAAATCGCCGCCCGCCGCCTTCGCCTTCCCCGCAATCACGTCAAAAAACGCCGACTTCGCGTTATGCTCCGCGCCCACAAACGCGATCTTGTCGCCCTTGTTCACGATAAGCGAAAAGTCCTCCAGTAGCACTGTGTCCTGAGAAGTAGCGCATAACTTCTCTACACGAAGCACGTTGTTGCCGATCTCCCGCTCCGCCTTGAACGCGATATAGGGAAACTTCCGGCTCGTCGCCGTCACGTTGTCAAGGTCGAGCTTCTCCAACACCTTCTTGCGGCTCGTTGCCTGCCGGGACTTCGCCGCGTTGGACGCAAAACGCTGAATAAACTCGCGCAACTCCTTCGCCTTGTCCTCGCGCTTTTTCAGTTGTTCCCGCGCCTGCCGCTGCAACATCTGGCTCATCTCGTACCAGAAATCATAGTTGCCCGAATACATCGTAATCCGGCCCATATCAATGTCGCAAATGTGGGTGGAAACCGCGTTGAGAAAGTGCCGGTCGTGCGACACCACGATGAGCGTCCCGGGAAAGTCAATAAGAAAGTCCTCAAGCCACGCGATCGACTCAAGATCAAGCCCGTTGGTTGGCTCGTCCAAGAGGAGAATGTCCGGCGCGCCAAACAACGTCTGCGCCAGCAGCACCCGCACCTTGGAAGACTCAGGCAAATCCGCCATAAGCCGCTCGTGGTCGGCCTCCTCGATCCCCAACCCCGCAAGCAACTGGCCCGCCTCCGCTTCCGCCTCCCAGCCTCCCAACTCGGCAAAATCCCCCTCCAACTCCGCCGCCCGCAACCCATCCGCCTCGGAAAAATCCTCTTTCGCGTAAATCGTTTCCCGCTCGGCGCGAATCTCGTAAAGCCTCGGATACCCGTAAACCACCGCGTCAATCACCCGGTAATCCTCAAACGCGAAATGGTCCTGTTGCAACACCGCCATCCGCTCATTCTTCCCAAAAAAAATCTCGCCCCGATCATGCTCAACCTCGGACGAAAGAATTTTGAGAAACGTGGACTTTCCCGCCCCGTTTGCGCCGATCACCCCGTAACAATTCCCCGGCGTGAACTTCAGATTGACCTCTTTAAACAAACTTCGCTCGCCATACGCAAGCGACACATCGCTGACTGTAATCAAGATGACCCCATCATAACGAAAAGTGGATTGCGGAACAACCACCTGTCGTGGAGGCGATAGTACGCGCGTTGCACAGTATAGTGCTTCTATCCAAAAAAATATAAGGTGGGGGAAGTCTCCCACTGTCAACAAATTAAGGGATAGTGCCGGGAGACTCTCCTCTATCGCGGGGAACAACGGGAGGCATTGACAACAAACAGGGCCATAAACAGGCTTAGCCCACAACCATTCATTTTGACAGCGTGTCGGGAGGAGGGAGTGCCGCTGCCGGAGCGCGGCGTGCTACCCGTACCGTAAGTAACGCACTCCGTCAACGCTACGCTATTCCGCATGATAGAGCCTGTGATGAAGGCTGTAATAGAGGATGTGATTCATTTCTGCAAATGTGGTATAATCGGTAACGTATGAGCCAGTGTATAACCATCCGTCCTGCCGTCGAAGCCGATGTGCCGCTTATCGTGCGCCTGATCCGCGCCCTTGCCGAATATGAGCATCTGCTCGACCGGGTGAAGGTAACGGAGGCAGACCTTTTGCGATGTCTTTTTCGTGAGCGCGTTGCCGAGACGTTGATTGCCGAATGGAAGGGCGAGGCCGTTGGGTTTGCGCTGTTCTTTCAGACGTTTTCGACATTTGTCGGGAAGCCCGGCTTATATATAGAAGATTTGTTCGTGCTGCCCGCATTTCGGGGCCGGGGGCTGGGAAAGGCGCTCGTGAAAGAGGCTGCGGCAATTGCTACGGAGCGGGATTGCGGGCGGATTGAGTGGTCGTGCCTCGACTGGAACGAGCCTTCGATCCGGTTTTACCGGAGTCTCGGCGCACAGCCCCTCGAAGAATGGACGATGTACCGGGTTGCGGGCGATGATATGCGAAAACTGGCGGAATGGTGAATCACGTTTAACCGCAGATAAACACAGATTGAACAGTTATGCGAAACTTTTTTGCCGCCAGCGCAACCTTGATAGAGGCGGATGATTTGAAATCACGCAAGAAAAGAACCGCACAAATTCGGCACGGCGGCATCCGTACCGCCGCTTCGTAAGAAAAAATAGCCTTGAAAAAAATAGTATGACTGATAGATTGAATAATAAACTTTATTTTGACGGCGGAAAAACCGCAAAGGAAAAAAATATGAAAAATACCTTTTTGGGAACACTCATCAGTGGGATGGCGTTCGTGGCGGTTTTGGCGTGCGCCACATCAGGCGGGGCCACAACAGGCGGGCGCGGAACGCCTCCCGCACCGGATACACAGGCAGAACAATTATCCGCAGATCTGAGCAAGGCCGCGATGGCGGTACGGTAACGAGGCGATGTGTATCTCACAACCAACCTCACCGTGCCTACGGGTGTTACGCTTGACCTGACGGCGGACGGCGCGAAGTTCGAGCTGCACAACGGCGCGGTATTGACCGTGGACGGCACGGTGAACGCCTCAGGCCACGGCGACCAGGGCAAGGGTTGGGTTGAAGGGGGACTCCGCATTGGAGACGGCGTAACAGCCATCAACGGGAACGGAACCATCCGCCTCCAGAGCAAGGGATGCCTGCTCAACATCGGGAGCGATAAGAGCAAGAGGCATCTCACCCTTGACGGCGTTACGCTGGTTGGACTGGAAGACAATGACCAGGCATTGGTACAAGTGGGTGAAGGCGGCGAGTTGGCCATGAAAAGCGGTGCGATTACGGGCAATGAGCGCATCGGTGACTCAGGCGGCGGCGTGAATGTGTGGAAGAGCGTATTCCGCATGGAAGGCGGAGAGATTTCGGGAAACACCGCGCAAAACGGCAGTGGTGGCGAAGGCGGCGGCGTGTTGGTCAGCGGAGGGTCGGTGTTTACCATGACCGGCGGAGCGATTTCGGGAAACACGGCGAGGCTAAATGGCGGCGGCGGTGTCGACATAAAGGGCACGTTCACCATGAAGGGCGGCGAGATTTCCAGCAATACCGCGAAGGAAGTCGGCGGCGCGAGAGTGTACATGAACGGAACATTCACTATGGAAGGCGGCACGATTTCGGCTAACACTGCAAGAAACGAGGGCGGCGGCGTGAGTGTAAACGAAAGCACTTTCACTATGGAAGGCGGGACGATTTACGGTAAAGCCGGCATCCTTCCCGTCGGGACGGATGCAAGCCTTGCCAACAGTGCGCGAGGCGGTGCATCGCTGGATGTGTATGAGTCCACGGCGAAGTGGGGCTCAGGCGGCATCTACACCATAGGCGGCGTATCCCAGGCCGGCAGCAGTGATATTGGCATCTCGGACGAAACGCTGATTGCGACACCCGCGAAGCAGGTTGAAGCGGTAAGCGTCAGCGGCTCAACCTGCGGACGACCGCCCAAGTCCCCACGTCCGCCGGAGGCTTTTTTTGCCGGCACAGGAGACTAAGCAAGCATCTTAGTCCCCCGTAACGGTTCCATAGTCCCCTATAAAGACACGGCGCAAGACTAAGCAAACGCCATAGTCCCCGGTAACACCTTGACGGGCGACTATAGAGATGCTATAGCCCTTTGTAAAGACTGGACAGGGGACTATAAAAGTTCC
>JAIRNN010000077.1 GCA_031257995.1 Spirochaetaceae bacterium
ACACTTCCTTAAATGTATGCCCAGCGTCTTTATATTCAATTACACGCTTTCTGAATTTCGTATCGTATGCCATACATCATAGTATAGCAGATGTTCTCGGTATTGTAAAGCAGAATTACTATAAGTACGTATCATTTCGAAAGTCGGGGCGGGATTGTTATGTAAAAGGGTTGTGATTGTATGATGAAGAAAGTTTTGTTGCCGTTTAGGTCCTCCGGGTTGCCCCTGTCAAATAATTCATTCCCCCCTTTCCTCCATTAAATAGGTTTTTAGCCCCCTAAACACCCCTTTCAGGCCCTGTTTAGGCCATTTTTACGGATTTTCCCCCTTTTTCAAGCTTGGCATTTTCCGCGCCTTCCGGACGGGGTTCCCCTTAGGGGAAGGGATAATGGAAAAGGGATAAAGGGTCATTATCCCTTTTCCATTTCCCCGAAGGGAGTAAAGGCGGGGCAGCCCGCTTGTACAGAGAAGATTTTGGGAAGGAGGATGAGATTATGGCGGATTTGCTGACGGACGTGAGGGTGGCGCCGCGCGGGATCCGGGTGAAACCGTATCCCGCGCGGCTGCCGGGCCAGGAGGGCGGCCGGATCGCGAAGACGGGCACAATCAACCGGACGGTCAGCCCGGGCGGGCTGTTTTCGGCTGCCGGGCGGAATCTCAAGCTTTCCGGGGAGGGCGCGCGGATTCTTTTTGTTTCAGCCGACGGCGCGCCCCTGATCCGGGTTGGCGCGGGGGATCTCGCGGACAACGGGCCGGGGCGGCTGGCGGGGATCGCGCCGGAACCGCTTGCGGGCGGGACGTGGAAGATTGAGACCCGCGCGTGATAACGGGCGAGTCTTCGCTCGCCATGCCGGAGGCGGATGAAGCTCAGGCAGCGGGCGCGGGTCAGGCGTGGGTACGCGTCCATGCCGGGCTGGGTTTCCCGTCCAGGCTGGACGGGAAACCGCGTCCATATATTTTGTATGGGCCGTTTTGACCATACTGCCGGCGGCTTTACGGGCTCAGCCAGCGCCAGTACCATTACGGCAAGCGGTGACGTTGATATCAGGGACGGTCTCACGACCGGTTCCTAATTCGAAACGCGCAGCCTGGCGCGCTTCGCAGCCGGGGCTGGCCCCGCCCCGCCGCATTAATGAAATGGTCCGACATCCCCAGTGGGGGAATGGGAAATTGATAATTGAAGACGTTTCAAAACTTCAAACTTTCCCTTTTTTTCATCTTTTTCTCAATATAGAAAGCCTCCGTAGTATATATATGCGGTTGCAAGCCGTGTTGCTTTATCTGAACACGAAAAAAGGGTGAAAAAGATGAAAAAAATCATGTTTGACCACAGATGGACGCCGACGACACGGATAAACGCGGAGTTTTCACACCAAACGCCCTTTTAATCTGTGTAATCAGGGTAATCGGCGGACCTTTTATCTGTGTTCGTCTGTCCCATCTGCGGTTCCTTGTGATGAAGGCCGTGTTTAATGCCGTGATAAAGGCGGGGTCTTAGGGGCGGAGCCCGGGACTTACGTCCTTTGGGGAGGGAGTAGCGGAAGCCCAAACGGAGGAAGGTGTGGACGCGCCTTTAGGCGTAGGTGCGGGCTTATCGGCCGGAGAGCGGGCTGGAGCGAGGGGGGAGGCTTCCCCCATCATTATCCATTTTCCCTTCGAGCAACGTCATCTTGCATAATCTTTGGGGGCGAGGTATAATAGGGCATGGCTTTACCTTATCAATTATCAAAATGGCTGAAACCGGGGCTGATTGCGCTGGTGGTTGGCGGGGCGGCGGCGCTTGCCTTGTTGGGGACGAGTTTTTACATTGTCGATCCGACGGAGGAGGCGGTGGTTACGCGCTTTGGGAAACTGCTTTCGATTACCCATCCGGGGCTGCATTTTAAGCTGCCCTTTGGCATTGACCGGCATTACAAGGTCAACGTGCGTAATGTGATGACCGAGCAGTTCGGTTTCAGGACGCTTTCTTCAGGGATAACGTCCACTTATTCCGGGCAGACGGGCGAATCGACGATGCTGACGGGGGATCTCAACATCATCGAGGTCGAGTGGATCATCCAGTATCGGGTGAGCGATCCCCGCGCGTGGGTGTTTAACGTGCAGGAGCGCACGGAGACGATCCGCGACGTGTCCCGGTCGATTATCAACCAGCTTGTCGGCGACCGGGCGATCATGGACATCATGGGCGGGTTGGGCCGGAACGCGATCGAGGCTGGGGGCGTGCGGGTGATGAACGAGACGTTTGCGGGGTATGGGCTGGGGATCGAGGTGATTGCGGTAAAGTTGCAGAACATTGACCCGCCTGAGGGGGTGCAGGAGGCTTTTGACGATGTAAACAAGGCCCAACAGGACATGAACCGCCTCATCAACGAGGGACAGCAGGCGTACAACGCGGAGGTTCCCAAGGCGCGGGGCGAGGCCGACCGGCTTTTGCAGGTGGCTCAAGGCTACGCCGCCGAGCGGGTGAACCGCGCGAAGGGCGATGTGGATCGGTTCAACGCGGTCTTTGACGAATACCAGAACGCGCCGGAGGTTACGCGGCAGCGGCTTTACTACGAGATGATCGAGGAAGTGTTCGGCGGCACGGGCGATACGGCTATCATCGACCGGGATTTGCAGAACATCATCCCGCTGGGGAAAGCGGCGGTGGGAGGAGGGCAGTAATGAAGACGGTTATTGTTATTGCGGCTATCGTGGTCGGCATCGTCATTGCCCAGCCGCTCTATGTGATTGACGAAGGTGAGCAGGCCGTCATCGTGCAGATGGGCCGTATTGTCCGCGTCGTAACGGATGCGGGGCTGCATATCAAGGTGCCGGCTATCGATCAGGTGGTTCGTTACCCCAAGCGGATTCTGGCGTGGGACGGCGAGGCCAAATCGATGCCGACTCTTGAGAAGCAGTATATCTGGGTCGATGTGACGGCCCGCTGGCGGATTTCCGATCCGCAAAAGTTCTACGAGTCGATCACGACGGTGAGCTCGGCCTATTCCAAACTGGGCGAGATCATTGATTCCGAAGTCCGTACCGTTGTCGCCACCAACAATCTGCGCGAGAGCGTGCGGAACACGAATCTTTTGCTGGAACAAGAGTTGTCGCCGGAGCTGCTGGGGCTGGGCGATGAGATTTCGGAGGAACAAGTATCCACAATCATTTCGCAGGATCAGTCCAGCCGCGAGCCGATCATGCGGGGCCGCCGTCAGCTTGCCGAGGAGATTCTGGCGCGTTCGCGGCGCATGGTGCCCGAATACGGCATCGAGCTTATCGATGTGGTAACGCGGCAGATCCGTTATTCCGACGAGCTTACCCAGAGCGTCTATGCCCGCATGATCAAGGAACGGAACCAGATCGCGCAGGAGTACCGGAGCGAAGGCGAGGGGAAAAAGGCCGAGTGGCTTGGCAAGACGGACAACGAACAGCGGTCGATCCTGTCCGCTGCCTACGCCCAAGCCGAAAAGACTCGCGGTGATGCCGATGCGGAGGCGGCCCGGATCTACGCTCAAGCGTACAGCCGCAACCGGGCCTTCTTCGAGTTCTACCGCGCCCTCGAATCGTACAAGGCAACGCTGCCGGGCATGGACAAAACGCTGTCGACAAACACGGACTATTTCCGTTATCTCTATTCCCCAACCGGACGGTAACAGTAACGTCGATGGTAACGTTTTCCACTGGGCTGTCCGCTGCCGAATTTGCGAAACAGAAGCAGTCATACCTTTTGACATTGTGCGGTGTTGTGTTGCGCGAACAAGGCGGCGTGGGGACATTCTCCTGCGAGGAATGGCGGGCCGACGGGGTCAAAGAAGAAAACGGGATAATGGCGGTTTATGGGAGGAATGTCGGGGGGGCCGTCTCTATGGGACCGGGCAGCGGGCGTTTGGACGCGCTTCTGGAAGGGGATAGGGATACCGCCTTGTCCGCCGCGTTGTTGTGGAAGGCGGGGCTTGATTTCTTGCGGGACAAGATGCTGTTCGAGAGTATCTCCGCCGCGCCCTGCGCCGCTTTCGTTGGTCTTGCGGAGCGGACGCTTTTTTTCCCGCCCCGCGATTTGGTAAGGATCGCCGTAGAAAGCGAAGGCGGAACCGCATGGCTTTCCGGCGCAAAACGGTGGATGCATCCGGACAAGCGGGGAGCGGATGCCGTGGACTGGACGTTTGCCGCCTGTCTCTACCGCGTATTTGCCGGGGTTGCCCCGTTCTCCGTTGCGCCGCCGGATGACGCGCCCAAACCGAAAAAGGCTCCGCATACCGGCCATCGTACTGATCATCGCAGCGACATACACACGATTGAGGACGCGCTGTCCGGGGATCTGCGCGAAGGCGTACTGGTTCCGGCAGCCTTAGCCGCGCCCGGACTGCGTGAGGATATTGCCCGCTTCATCGACACCCATATCGCCCGGAATGCTCCCGGCACAAAACTGGCGGTAATGCCGTCCTGTCCTCGCATTGACAACGACTACGCGAAGAACATTACGCCTGTGCCACCTGAATCGTTGGCGGCGGTTGCGGCGCGGCGGGAAGAGATCGAGCAACAAAACCGGAAGCGGATAGGGCGGAAGCGTTTCCTCGTCCGCAACAAAACGTTGATCAAGGGCGTTGCCGCCGGGGTGGTTATCGCGGGCCTTGTCATCGGGAGTTTTGTCCAAGCGCAGTTGGAACGCTGGTCGACGAAGGGTTTAACGCCCGCCCAAGTGGTAGAGCAGTACTACGGCGCGTTTGGCAATCTCGACCACGAAACGATGAGCGCCTGTGCCGGAAAAGATGCGGGGAAGGCGGACATTGAGATGGTGGCCAATCTTTTTGTTATTGCCAAAATGCGCGAGGCCTACGAGCAGAAGCGGACGGTGATAAACGCTCAAGACTGGGACGGAACCGCGCCGCCTCCCGACACAACCGTGTTCGGCGTGGTGGATCTGGCGGTTGACTGGCCCGGCGGCGGAGAAACCGGGGACACCGAAGGAGACGTAACGGCGAAGGCGCGTTACGGCCTCGTGGTACCGCAGTCGTTTGTGGACGGCAGCGAAAACGGCGGCCCTGTCCGTGTTTCCCGCGAAGATGCGTTGCGTTTGCAGTGGCGGAAAAACCGCTGGCGCATTGCCGGGATAGAGCGGAGAGATAATAGATAACAAAGGCTGTTTCAAAACTCTATGTTGCGGCGTGAGCAGACCTCTTCTTAAGGCCGTCTGCGGCCCACGTGATCGAGGCTGTATGTTTCTTCTTTTTGACCGTGATCAGGGCCGTTAGCTGGGCGGAGGGGCGTGGATTGCGGTTAATGGAGAGGTGGAACTTGAGGACGTGGACATTGAGAACACCCATGCCGCAGGATCAGGCGGCGGGCTGTATCTCGAAAATAGCGGCACCGATAAAACCACCGTTTCCGGCCTGTTCACCAAAACAGCAACGAGCAGCGATAGCCGTACCGGTGGCAGCTACGGCAACGGTGGCGGGGCGTATATTGCGGTCAATGGAAAGGTGAGCCTTAACAACGTGACAATAGAGAATATCTATACCCGTTCGGATTACTACGGCAGTTACAACAATGGCGGCGGGCTTTGGCTCTATAGCCGCACCCATACCACCGGACCCTTCTTTACCACCGTTTCCGGCCTGATTATCACAAACGCAACGAGCGAGGGCCTTGGAGACGGAGCTTACATAAAAATGGGCAACGGTAACACCTTACAGATTATCGGGACAGGGGTAAAGATCAACAATAATCCCTCTGCGCCGTCAGGAGCTTTCCTTCCCGTTCCACCCCGCCGGGATACCTTGCTATTGATTAGGAGGTAAGAGGGAAGCGGCGAGAGCAAGGAAATAAACCACGAACCACATGAACAATGAATCATGGTTAATCACAGATAGCGCAGATGAAACGGATGTACGCAGATTTTTCACACCGAACCTCCGTGAACCTCCGAGTCCTCCGTGGTTTTTTTCACTTTTTTCACCCTTTTTTAGGGTCAAAATAAAGCAAACTGGCTGACAACCGCATATATATAGTACGGAGGCATTGTATATGCGAAAAGAAAGAGAATTGGCACAAAATGTATGGTACCGGGTTGAAACATCGGTAAACGTCGGCGAGCCCTTGTTCCGGCTGCCGGAGGCGAAAGTACTCCTCCACCGGGTACTTCGCGAGACGAAAGAGCGTTACGGCTTCGAGATGCGCGGGCTCCGACTTGAGGGAGCGTGGCTCACGTTCTGCATCAAACCCGACGACGGCCTCAAACTGCCGCTGATAATGCAGCGGCTGAAACAAACAAACGTTCGCCGTCCGGCTTAACGTGCTGGCGGGGAGGCGGAGGCACGTTTGGGGAGAGCGATATGAGTCGGAGATCCTGGACGGGGAGCCGCCAGTGGATGCGGAAATGGTGGACTGGGTGGCGATAGACAAGTCGGCAAACACGCCGATAGCGGGGGCGGTGGCCTACACCTTGACGTGGGACAGCCTTAGGTCGCCCGGGATGACGATAACGGCCCGGTTTTCGGCCCAAAACGCCGCCAAATCCGCATTCCCGCCCGGCTAACCGCCCCGGATCACGGCCAAAAGGGGTTACCGCAAGCCTCAAGCGTTCCGTCCCAAGATGGCCGCAAAAGAGGTCTGCCCGCCTCCGCGACGTGAGGTTATCCCTCATCTCCGCTCTTGTAGTAGTTGATGAGGCACCCCGCGAGCAGAATGTCGCGCTCCGTGGCGGTCAACGCGCCTAAGCGGAGCGTGATTTCCCGCCCATCCGTGAGCCGATACGCCCTGATTATATCTGCTGCCCCCGTTTCGCCTTGTTCGGCTACGGCTTTCCTCAAGTGGGGAACGAAGATGAATGTATCAGGGGCAAGGTCGCTTTCCCGTTCGACGAGGAAGGGGAGGAGGCCCCAGTTGATGAGGTTGGAGCGGTAACGTTTGGTGGCGTATTCCAGCGCGAAGTTTGCGCCGCCGCCGAGTACCCGCTGGCAGGATGCGGCTTGTTCGCGGGCCGAGCCGTCGCCGGGTTTTCGCGCATAGATGCCGCTTTGAACGTCAATCAGAACGCCGGCATTTGTCTCGTCAATCCCGCCGCAACCGGGAAGCGTCCGCGCCCTTTCGATGAGTGCCGCCTTATCCGCATCGCCTAAGTTCAGCACGTCTTTGGCCTTTTGTACGTAGGCCGGATCGCGGCGGGACAGGGTAAACTCGGCGAGGCGGAGCGGGTTCGAGCGGAACGAGGAGGTTTCGCCTGAGGGGATGAGTTCGTCCGTCGTCGTTACGTCATCGGTGATGAAGCTTGCCACCTTGATCACGAGGTGTTCGGGAAGGACGGGGATTGCGGGCCAGTCCTTGATGTTCGGGCCAAAAACCAGCGGCGTGGAAGGTTCAGGCTTTCCCCAGCCTGAGAACACGCGCTTCCGATAGACCGAAGTGTCGAAGGGCAGCCGGCCTTTCCGCGAAACCTGAAACGAGGCATCCGGTTCGGCAAAGTCAATCTCGAAGGCGGAGGTGAGTTTCCCGCCGTTTAGAGCGGTCGCGGCGATGGAACGCGCGTCCATCAGCGCGACTGCGGCGCACTGCCCCTCGCCGGGCTTGCTGCCCTCGCGGTTGGGGAAGTTGCGCGTGGTGTGCCGGATGGAGAGTGCCCCGTTTGCCGGCGTGTCCCCCGCGCCGAAGCAGGGGCCGCAGAACGCGCTGTGCAGCACCGCCCCCGCGTCAAGCAATGCGGCGGCCACCCCGTTTTTCACGATGAGGTTGTTCACCACCTGTGAATCGGGGTAGACGCTGAGGCTGAAACCATTAACTAAAGGCTTAGCCGCATTGTTCTGTGCTGTCGCGCCGTTCCCCTCGGTGCTTTGCCTGAGGATCGCCGCCACCGCCGCGAGGTTTCCCGGCGTACCGCCTGAACACCCCGCGATGACCGCTTGGTCAACGAAAACGCTCCCGTCCCGCGCCTTGCCGCGTAAGCCCAGCGCCGCGCCGGGTTTGCCGAAACGTTTTTCCGCTTCTTTGTCAACTTCCGCAAGCATATCGGCGGCGTTTGCCTTAAATTCTTCTATAGTATAGACCTTGCTCGGATGAAAGGGGAGCGCGATCGAAGGCTCGATTCGGGAAAGGTCAACCGTGATTCCCCCATCGTAGTACGCGCCCTCCTCCGGGTGGAGTTCGCGGAAATCGTCCGGCCTCCCCACGGCGGCAAGCCAGTCCTTCACCGTCTCGTCCGTCTCCCAAATCGACGACCAGCACGCCGTCTCCGTCGTCATCACGTCGATGCCGTTGCGGAAATCCTGCGAGAGCGAGGCAATACCCGGCCCCACAAACTCCATCACCTTGTTCTTCACAAAGCCGGAGTCAAACACTTCCTTGATAATGGCAAGCGCGACATCATGCGGCCCCACCCCGTTGCGCGGCGCGCCGGCCAGCTCGACGGCGACAACCTCTGGGTAGGCGGTGTCGTAGGTACGGGAGAGCAGTTGCTTGGCAAGCTCACCGCCCCCTTCGCCCACCGCCATCGTCCCCAGCGCCCCGTAGCGGGTATGGCTGTCGGAACCGAGAATCATCTTCCCGCAGCCCGCCATCATCTCACGGTTGTACGAGTGGATCACGGCAAGGTGGGGCGGCACAAAGATCCCCCCATACTTCACCGCCGCAGAGAGCGCAAACCGGTGGTCATCCTCGTTGATCGTGCCGCCCACCGCGCAGAGGCTGTTGTGGCAATTCGTGAGCACATAGGGCACGGGGAACGCCTTCATGCCGCTCGCCCGCGCCGTCTGCACAATCCCCACATAGGTGATGTCGTGGCTCGTGAGGCTGTCAAACGTGAGCCGCAGGTTCCGGCTGTCCCCCGCGTTGTGAGCGGCGAGTATCTGGTACGCGATGGTCTTCTCGCGGTCTGCTCCGCTTGGGTTGCCACCGTCTGCCGGGACGAGTGCGCCCTCGTGGTAGAGAACGCCGGATCTGTGTAACGTTACCATGTGAAAAGTGTAACAAGTTTAAGAGGAGGGGGCAAGGTCATCACGGGTTGCGCGAGATTAAGAAGCGTTATCTCTTCGAGATGCGCGGGCTTAAACTCGAGGGGGTACGGTTCACGTTTTACATCAAGCCCGACGACGGCTTTAAGCTGCCGCTGATAATGCAGTTGCTGAAACAAACGTTTTCCCTGCGGTTCAACATAATCGTGGGACGGAGGGGGCGCGTTTGGGGCGAGCGGTACGAGTCGGAGATCCTAGACGGGGAGCCACCTGAGTGGGCGGAAGAGGCGGACTGGGCGGCGATAGACAAGTCGGCCAACACGCCGATAGCGGGGGCGGCGGCCTACATCTTGAGTTGGGACAGCCTTAGGTCGCCCGGGATGACGATAACGGCCCGGTTTTCGGCCCACAACGCCACCAAACCCATGTCTCCGCCCGGTTAACGGCCTAGATCACGGCCAAAAAGGAAGAACATACAGCCACAATCACATGGCCACGGATGGCCGCAAAAGAGGCATGCCCGCCCCACAACGTGGAGTTTTGAAACAGGCTCATCTTCTAAAGGGCATCATGAACCGGGAAAAGGCAACGGCTCTCCGGCCTCGCCACGCTATCCCACGTGATTAAGCCGTGATAAACCCGTAATGAGGCCGTGGACGGGGTATCTATGATGCTTTCGCACGCGACCAATGAGTGTCTTCGCAGTTAAATTCTCAATTTATCGGAATAGAGGGAATATCAATAAGTACGCCCATCTCCCGAACAAGAATCCGCGCCCATCTGTCTCATCGGCGTTCATCTGCGGTTAAAAGTGATGAAGGGTTAACCGTGATTTAGTGAATGTTGACGAAAAATCGCTCAATGTGGGCGATACGCTTCTGACTGCCTGAGTAGTACTCGCTTTGCGGATAATTCCGGATAAGGGTCTTATACGCGACGAGTGCTCCTTTCATGTCGCGGCTCGCGCCCGGCGCTTCAAGTTCCCGTCCGCGATTCCACAAGGCGGCATCGTCAATCATGGCGGCGATCACGGCAGGGTTTTCTTCACCAATCATAGCGGTTACGGGCGGCGGAGACGAGTGTTCGTCTTCTCCGGGCACGAATTCCGTAGCGGAAACCGGAACGAGAGCGATTGCCTCTTTGGGAACAGCTTTTTCGGCGGTCGCAACATCCACCGGAATCGCCCCCGCTTTTTCGACAGTTGTCACCTCGATAACTGCGTCCGTATCCGTTCCGCGCAACAGATCCTGTTTCTTGAACTTGAGGCGGTAGGAACCGGCGGACTCCGGCCTAAACACAAAAACCTGCCCGTCCACCGACACGCGCCGACGCTGATACGAAAGCCCTCTTTGTTCGTTTGCTTCCCCCAAGTAGACCCACCCGGAGCCCGGCAAGGGAATCTCGACAGTTTCGCCCAACATCGTCTGGACTGTCCTTGCAATCGGCGGCGCGTCCTTTTCCCCACTCCCCCGATCCGTCTCGCTTGCGGGAACCCGTGCGGGCTGTTGCGGGAGGGAAGCAGGCATCGCGGAACCTCGTGGACGCGGTGGAGAGACGGCAGAGACTTCTCGCGGCGGTAGTAACGATGCGGGTAGCGGCGGCTCTTCTACGATGGTTTCCACTGGGATGGTTTTCTCCGGGTTGGAAGCGTCAGACTCCCCTGTTATCGTACCGTTCGCGATTTCCGCCAGAGGATCAGCCGTTTCTTCCGATTCCAAGCCGAAAGGAGGCTCGGCATCACCTGCAAGCACCGCCGGTTCTTCCGGTTCAGAAATCGGTTCCGCGTCGGCAATCTCCACCTCATCGTCGGGAAAAAGGTAGACCGGTTCAGGCAAATCCGGGTTGACTGGGGTATCGAGATAGGCGAGGTCTTCCTCGGCCCGCTTTTGGATGTCCACAAAACCGTTTTCGATGACGGTCTCTACAACCTCGACGGCCGCCTCCCCGTCGTCTGGCTCCTCGGCCGCTTCGACCACTTCCACCGTTTCGGCAAGGGATGACGGTTCGGCCGGCTGCCCCTCATCGTCCGTGATCGTCTCTACAGGAGAATCATCACTTTCCACCGGGTTCGTTTCGCCGATCCCGAATGGCAGAGACGAGCAGGATGGCAACCCCATTAATATAATAAAAAATAGAATCTCAAGACATAATGATATACGTTTTTGTTTCATGGAACACTCTCTAATAATTTATCGACATATTTCTCAACATTATTGCTCCAATTATCATCGAGTGTCGCGGGATCCGTCCAAAACGGCGCGGCATCCTCATTCGTCCATTGTTTTCTGGGTTCGCGGTACAGAATTACCGGCGGTAGAAAATCGGGTTCGCCGGGGACAAAAAACTCTTCATCGGAAATATTTCCGGCAGGAAACAATACGGAATCCTCAGGAGGTTTCGCGCCGTCTGCGTTGAGATTGAGAGCAATGATCGTCACGACAACGACCAGAACGATTACCCCGGTACCGGCAAGCCCGAACAGCGCGTACGCTTTTGTCCGTTTTTGAGCGATAAAGGCGGCGTGACCCTGTCTTGTCTTCCAAACGAGTTCTTCCAGTTTTAGCCGGACCAAATCAAGTAAATCCCCTGCTCCCATACAATCAGTATACGCTTTTGTTCGACTTATACCGTCTGCTGTCTCCGGTTGAATTCCTCAACCGTGAGTTTTTCAACTTTGAGTTTCTCAAGCTCCCGTTTGAGCCGCTCGTTTTCCTGCTCAAGCCGCCGTCGTTCGGCAGCACCTTCCCCCTCACCCTTCATCTCCATTCTCGTGGCATAGCCCATATACGTCTTATTTAACATATCCTTTACCTCCGTGGTTTGATATCCTTTCCCTATATATTGCACCAATCCCGCAAGTCTTTCAAGCAGGTTCCCTAGTATCCCGACATCATTCAAACCGTGGATAAAGCCGTTTAAGTTTGATGCGGGCATCGGCGGCAGTAAAACGCCGGTTGATTTTACAGGATTCCTTGTTGCGCCTCTCGTTCCATGCCGCCGTCTCCTCGTTCTATCGCAGGTATGCATTGCGGCAGCCCGTGATTATTGATGACATTCAGTCCTGTCTCCGCCATGTTAAGCCGGTTCCCGTCAGAACGCGTGGCCGACACCCCCGCTCTTTCCCTTCAAGGGTTACCTCAAACCCATCCTCCGCAATTCTTACGCTACCCCCTCTCCATAGGACGCAGCCCCGGGTTCCGCCCCTAAAACCCCATCCCTACGGGAATTGAAAAGGGAAAGTGGATAGACGGGATGACGATAACGACGAGTTTTTCGGCGAAAAACGCTTCCAACCCCGCCCCACTGACCGGATAACCGCCCCGGATCACGGCTAAAAGAGGTTCGGCAAGCCTCAAGCGTCCCGGCCCAAGATGGCCGCAAGAGAGGTCTGCCCAACACCGCATGATTAAGCCGTGATTAATGCCGGGGTCTTAGGGGCGGAGCCCCTAGGAGAGGGGGAAGCGGAGGGCGCAAGACCGGAGCGAGGGGGAGACTTCCCCCTTTTATCATTATGCATTCTGATGGGGAACCGCATCCGGCTCATCCGGAAAAACCCCGGCACAGAACATCACATCTCCGGCATATCGTCTAAAACCAGCGCAAGCGCTTTTTCCTGCGCGGCGATGACCCGGTCGCACCAAGCGTCGAACTCCGGGTCTTCCCGTTGGCATTCCTTGTGGGTCATCACATACTCGACTGTGGCGCGGATACCTTGATCGGCGCGTACCGTTGCGGCATAACCGGGGACCAAGCGTTTCAGCTTGGTCATATCGAACACGACCGATGCGGCCTTGTCGCCGATGAGACTGCCCAGCAGGTCGTATCTTTTCGTCTTGGCAAGAAAGGTCGAGGCGATATGCACGGACTGTAACGGCTTCTCCAGCGCATCGGCGATAAACTGGTAAATCTGGTTCCATGTAACGCTCTCCTCGCTCGTGATGCCCACCGCTTGCCCAATCGCGTGAACGTTTCCCAAAAGACCGTAAAACCCCCGCGCAAAATCCGTGTTGTGGGTGATCGTCCAGAGGGATGTTCCGTCACCGTGAATGATGACCGGCTTCCCATCGAGGATCCGCTTGAGAACCTGATAGCTCCCGTTAGCCCCGTGAACACCGAGCGGCACACTCCGTTCGTCGTAGGTATGACTGGGACGCACAATCGTTACGGGAAAGCCGTATTCGCGGTACAACTTCACGCACATCTGCTCAACGGCGATTTTATTCCGCGCATACTCCCAAAACGGATTCATAAGCGGCGTGGATTCGGTAATCGGGATGCCCGCAAGCGGCTTTTGATACACGGATGCCGAACTGATGGCGATGTACTGCCGGGTTTTCCCCTGAAAAAGCCGAAAATCCCGCTTGACCTGCTCCGGGGTAAAGGTCAGAAAGTCCGCGACAACATCAAATTGCGTGTCCCGCAACGCCCGCTTCGCGCTTTCCTCATCGTTGATGTCGCACTTTATCTCCCGCGCCTTGCCGGGAAGGACATTATTCCGGTTCCCCCGGTTAAGCAAAAACAACTCATCCCCTTTCTCAAGCGCGAGCCGGGAAATCGCCGCAGAAATAGTTCCGGTACCACCAATAAACAACGCTTTCATACTTTGAGGATAGCACAACGCGCCCCTTATGACAAGGCCTGCGGAATAAGCGTCAGGCTGGAGCGAGGAGACTTCCTACTGTCAACAAGTTAAGCAAAAAAACAAAAGGTACACAGATTTCACAGACTTTTTGTTTGAAAACCTTTCTTAAATCTGTGAAATCTGCGTAATCTGTGGATAAGAATTCTTAAGTTGTCGACAGTGGGAGGCTTCCCCCGCCAAACCGTCCTACCCCTTACCGAGCGCCCGATAGGCTGTCGCGAGCGCCGTAACCAGTTCCGCGTCCTCTATGCCCGTAACGGCTTTGATCACCGCTTCGACCGGCTGGGTTTTCAGCATCTCCTGCAACCGGGCGCTTTCCGTGTCGGCGGGGTTGTCGTAGGCAAGCGCGAAGGCCATCGTCGAGAGGAGCGCCTCGCAGGAGAGGCCGCGCTTCTTGAGTTCGAGGAGGGGCCGGGTAAACCGTTCTTCCCTTCCCAGCTTGCGGATCGGCGTACGGGCGACACGGGGAATGTCGTCGCTGATGGCGGGGTTGGTGAAGCGGCCGATGATCTTCCCGATATACGCGGCGTGTTTGGCCGGGTCAAAGCCCCATTTGTCGATGAGGAGGCTTCCCGTCTCGGCGAGCGTGTCCTTCAGTTGCGCCATCACCCGCTCGTCACGTAACGCCTCGTTGATGGCGGCGTGGCCGTAGTAATGGCCGGTGTAGGCCGTTGCCGCATGGCCTGAGTTGACGGAAAAGAGTTTCCGCTCGATGAACGGGAGGAGATCGGGGACATACTCGACATCCTCCAGCGTGATGTGCTTCGCCTTCCGCGCCGAATCGTCGATGACCCACTCCCGAAACGGCTCGACTATCACAAACAAGGGATCGTCGTGCTGCTGGGCGGGAACGATGCGGTCAACGGCGGCGTTGGGAAACCCGACACAGCGCCCGATGAAGGCGGCGGTCTCTTTATCGACGTATTTCTCCACCTCCGCCCGCAAAAACGCGCTGCCGCCGATCATATTTTCACAGGCGATCACGTCCAGAGGCCGCTCTTTATCCGGCCCTGTTTGCTCCCGCTGCCGCTCCTCAATGCCCCGCGCGATCAACTCGGCGATGAAGGGCAGTACGTTTGGCCCGATCGCCGTCGTTACCAAGTCCGCTGCCGCCACCGCCCGCGCGACCGCTTGGGGGTCGCTCTTGTTGTTGATCCCGTCAACCCCCGTAATCGCGTGCCGCGTCCGTTTTTCTCCGGCAAGTTCGATCTCGTAGCCGCCGCGCTTTTGCAGCGTCCCGATCACCGTCTCGTTGATGTCAACAAATGTTACGTGGAAACCGTTCTTGCACAGTACTTCTCCGATAAACCCGCGCCCGATATTGCCCGCGCCGAAATGCACCGCCTTCATCTATGCTTACGCCCGCTCTTTACAGAAAATCGCGCGGATCTTTTCTTTGTCGGTGATCGTGAGGAACTTTTTCACGTCCTCCTCCGTGTCAAAATACTCCACGATGTTGCCGATGATGTCCAGATGTTCCTCGCCCCGCGCGGCAATCCCGATGACCAGATAGATCGTCTGTCCATGCCACTCGATACCGCCCGGATAGGTCAGCACGACAAAGCCGGTTTTGAGAATCTCCGGCTTGTAGTCCACCTCGCCGTGCGGGATGGCAATCCCGTTGCCAATCGCGCAACTAAAGGCGTTGTCGCGGGCCAGCATCCCCTCGATGTACCGTTTCTTCGCGTACCCGGCCTCCACCAGCATCGCGCCACACCGCTTGATCACCGCTTCCCGGTCTTCACCGGGAAGATTCAAGGCGATTCCGTCAACAGAAAGCATAGAATCCATAGTTCACCCCTAATTCTTTAGTTTGTCCTTACAATATCCCGACAGGAAGTCCGACAACTCGGCCTCCAGTATCGAATAAATCACATTCCGGTTGCCGGCCTTGACCGCTTCCAGAAACGACGGCGTTTCAACCAGCGCCGCGCTGATGTTGCCCATGATGCGGGCCATATCGCTTTCCGTGTACTGCGGAAGCAGCATCAGCACGCAACTGTGGCAGTTTGCAAAGTGTTCGTTCAGGAACCGTCCTCCCTCCGGCTTTACCACCGCGAACACCGGTTCCTTCACCCCCTCGCTCCGCGTATGCAGGAGGACAATCCCCAGATCCGCGATGACCTGCGTGAACAACGTCTCCCGTTCGCGGAGATTCTTGAATATCATCCCCTTGTCATGGTCCGTTTCGCCGCATTTTTCCGCGCAAAAGAGCGCAAGATCGTCAAAACAACAGGCGTTCCCTATCGGATACACGTCAAAAGAGCGGAGCAGCGCCGCCGTTTTCCGCAAAAAGCCCTCGACATGGCCAATCCGCCCCAGAAGCCCGTCCCGTGTCCGGGAATGACTCTTTTTCTTCTCGACAAAGGCGTTGTCGTTGATCACATCGCGGATGTTACGATAGTCCTCCTCGACCAGCATGGTACCGACGGCAACAACCGGACGCTCCACCCCGGAGAGCGGCACCGTTGACACGAGAAAATCGCACTCATCCCACGCCTCCCGGTCGTTCCACGAAGTGATCTGAATCTCAAGCTCGCCCTTGTAACGCTTCCGCATCTGGGACGCGATCATATACGAGGCGCCGATCCCCGACACGCAGACAATCCCCGCCCGCAACACCCGCTTGTGCGTATTCTTTTCGCCGAGCGTCAACAGGGCCGCGTAAAAATGAATAGCGATAAACGACACCTCGCTCTCGTTGACGGGACAACCGGTCTCCGTTTCAAGCGCCCGCGCCGCCCGTTTCGTTTTCTCGTACAGCTCCGGCTTTTGGGCCGAAAGACCGCCCCCAAAGGGATCGGGAAGTTCCATCCCCTTCCCAATACGCGCCAACGCGGGATAGAGATGCGCCCGCAACCCCTCCACCAGCTCCTCATTGGTCTTCAGCGTTACCGCCAGCTTCGGGTCAAACATATCGATCATGCGAAACGTCAGCAACTCGATATGGTCCTTCTCCGCTTGAGAAAGCGGTGTCAGTGGGCTGATACTCTTGGCGCGGCTCGTCTTGATCTGGCGGGCGATCTGCGCGATCTCCTCGTCCGGCAATTCCAGCGCGAAGTGATGCCCGATCTCCGAAGCGATCAACGCCGCGCACCGCCCTTGAAGTGACGACTTCTCCGGCACGATGTCTTTGCCGGAACGAAGCGTATTCCCCTGCGTGATCCGCTCCACGCTCACCGCGAGGAATACCACGAACAGCGCAAGCGAGTCCTCCGTCATCCAGTCCAGTTTCACCCGCACCTTCTTGATGAGGCCAAACACAAAACGCGCCGTATTCGCGGAGGGAAACCCCGTGTTTTCAACGGCATATCCGGTAAAACGGTCAATGAAGTGTTCGATGGAATGGCCGGTTTGCCCGGAATGATCGTCCCGCATAGCCCCGTCCTGAAAAAGCCGCATCGTCAGCGCCGTGCGGATCTTTTCCTCGTCCCCCACTGTGTAGACCCCCATCCCCGGCCGCCTGATGAGCAGAATCGAATGTTTTTTCAGATACCCTTCCAGCGCGTCAAGGTCCGAACTCACCGTCGCCTCGCTCACCCCCAGCTTGTCCGCATAGTAAAACAGCTTCTGAATGTTGCCGTTATTCAGCAAAAGCTCGATGAGCAGGCACAACTGCCGCTCCTTCTTGTCCCGTCCCCCGCTGCGCCCCGTGTTTCGCAACAATTCGAGCAACTTTCCCCGATCCTCGTCCTTGCAAACGAGTTTCAGCCCCTTCCCGCTCTCCGTTTCAAGCTCAAGGTTGTAGCGGGAAAGAATATCGTCGATGTTTTCGAGCTCCCGAAAGACCGTCCGTCTGCTCTTCCCGATAACCTGCGCCAGCGCGTCAACACTCACCGGCTCCCGCTCAGAGAGAAGCGCGTCAAGCAAACGGGACAACCGGGGCGTAACCGTCATTCACCGGCCCTACAGGTTCGCCTTGAGAAACGCCTTCGCCTCCTCAATCGCCACTTCCTCATCCGGCCCCTCCGCCCGCACCTTCAGCGTATCGTGCTGCTTCACCCGCATCTTCATCAGCGCGAACAACTTCTTTCCTTCCGCCGACTTCTCCCCGCACGAGAACGTTATCACGCTCTGAAACTCCTGCATCTTCGCCACCAGCAGCCCCGCCGGCCTCGCGTGGATCCCATTCGGATCCGTAATCACATACTCAAATTCCCGCATACAAACTCCTTCTATTATTATAGTTATCTTCTATTTTATAGTTATAATGAATTATAATGTATTATAATGAGACAAGGAGGGGAAGTCTCCCCCACGCTCCAGCCATCGCAAAACCGCCTGAGCGAGGCGCGCTTAGGCGGTTTTGCGCCGTCTTACGCTACCCCCTCTACGGGGGCCCGCCCCCGTAACGCCCCCAAACCCGGCGGAGGGAACCCCCATCCCTTCCGATACCACCGGAGGGCCGCGTAACCGCCCACAGGCAGCGACCCTCCGGACGGCAACAAAACAGCCCCTCGTCTAATCGCTACTTTTTTAATTCGTTGACCAGTTGCTCGTACTCAGGCGCGTTGAGGAAGTCCGTGATCGTAACCAATTTCGCGCCGGGACAAGCGTCTTTCGCGCGCTGGGCGAGCTCTTTGTGGCAAACGATGATGTCCGCGTTGGCGGGCACCTCGCTGACCGGGGAATGAGTCACCTCAATGTTGATTCCCGCATCTTTCAGCTTCTTGCGGAGTTTGGTCGCGCCCATCGCGCTTGAGCCCATGCCCGCGTCGCAGGCGAAGATGAT
>JAIRNN010000267.1 GCA_031257995.1 Spirochaetaceae bacterium
GCCGCAGATCCGGCACTCCTTGATCTTTTCCGTCAATCCCCCTATGTCCATACTATCCCCTTCCAAGGATATCCTGCTTTACCTTATTTCAGGTCAAAAGTAAATGCAGAAACCCGGGCGGAGACGCGGGTTTGGCTGCGTTTTTGGCCGAAAACCGGGTTGTTATTGTCATCCCGGGCGACCTAAGGCTGTCCCACGTCAAGGTGTAGGCCATCGCTCCCGCTACCGGCGTGTTTGCCGACTTGTCTATAGCCCCCCAGTCCGCCGCTTCCGCCCACTCAGGCAGATTCCCGTCCAGGATCTCCGACTCATACCGCTCTCCCCAAACGTGCCCTCTCCGCCCCGCGATTATGTTGAACCGCAGGGAAAACGTTTGTTTCAGCAGCTGCATTATCAGCGGCAGCTTAAAGCCGTCTTCGGGCTTGATGTAAAATGTGAGCCGCGCCTCCTCAAGCCTGAGTCCGCGCATCTCGAAAGGATAACGCTTCCTAATCTCGCGTAGCATGCGGTGAAGTAAGACTTTCGTCCGCGGCAGCCGGAACAAGGGCTCGCCGATATTGACCTCTGTCCCCACTTTGTACCAGACGTTCTGGTCTAACTGTCTTTTCTTTTTCATACACTATATATGCGGTTACCAGCCGTATTGCTTTAGTCAAACGCGAAAAAACAGCGAAAAAGATGAAAAAATCACGTTTAACCGCGGATTGGGGCCGGGGGCTGTGCTTGGAGACTGCGCGGTTTGTTTCTATCATTTTCCATTTTCAATTCCCGGATGGGCGGAGCATTTTTGGGGCCCCCACCGCGTTTTGGAAATGCCAAAACACGCCTGGCACAACCGTTGTGCCTGTTTCGGGTCTGGCATTGGACATCCTCCTTTTTGTATTGTCTGATTTGAAATCGGAATTGCTGATAAGCGGCGGCTGCAAATTGACACGCTTTCTGTTCCGTGCTATGCTGTCGGCATGGACGCGCAGACAGTGATCAAAAATCTTCACCCGCTTGAGGTGAAAGTCATCCTCAGTTACCCGCAAGACGGCGAGTTGACGGCGGAGGGTGTCGAGAAGACGTTGTCGCTGAAGAGCGGGAATGGGAATCAGGCGCTTTCGTGGCTTTGCGCCAAGAAAATTGTCGGGGAAACGCGCCGGGAGAAGGCCGTTTACTATGAAATGACCGCGATCGGACTTGACTGGAAGGAAGACGGGTCGCCGGAAGAGAAAATGGCCGCGTTTGTCGCTCAGAATCCGGGGAAAACGCTGCCGGAGATCGAGGTCGGCACGGGAATCGATGCTAGAGACGTGGGGCGCGCGTTTGGGGCGTTGTCCAAGGCCGGAATCTTGGCGATGAACGGCGAAAAACAGGTGTTTGTGTCCGACTCGGACAATGACGAATCGTCCAAGAAGGATGAGTATTTTGCGCCGATCAAATCGCTTTTGGAGAAGGGGGCCGTTGCGGAGGGTCGTCTGTTGGCGGAAAACGCGCTCTCCGATGCGGAAAAGGCCGCCGTGAAGGGGCTTTCCAAGAAACGCGGCGCGGGCGACTCGCCCTTTCGCACGGTTGAAAAGGAGACGGTGTTTTTCGCGTTTACCGGGGAACACGCCGCGCTCGCCTGTGCGTTGAAGGCAGCGGGGATTTCCGGCGATGAAGTGGGCGAGCTTACGAGGGGAATGCTTGAATCAGGTTCGTGGAAGGGGAAAAACTTCCGCGCCTACAACATTAACGTGCCGCCTTCACGTCTCGTCATCGGACGGACAAACCCCTACGCCTCGTTCCTTGAAGGAGTAAAGGACAAACTCGTGTCGCTCGGCTTCGAGGAGTTTGACGGTTCTCTTGTCGAGACCGAGTTTTGGAACTCGGATGCGCTTTTCATGCCCCAGTTTCACGCCGCCCGCGATATTCACGATGTGTACCATATAAAAGACCCCGATCGTGCGAAGTCCATTGAGGAACCGCATCTCTCCAATGTGGCCGCCGCGCACGAAAATGGCGGCAGCACGGGAAGCCGGGGCTGGAACTACGCCTTTGACCGCGATTTTACCAAACGTCTGATCCTCCGCAGTCAGGGTACGGCCCTTTCCGCGCGAACGCTGCCCCACGCGAAGATTCCCGGCAAATACTTTGGCATCGTCCGCTGTTTCCGCTACGACAAGGTTGACGCGACCCATCTGTCGGACTTTTACCAGACCGAGGGGATCGTGCTGGGCGAGGAGGTTAACCTGCGCACGTTGCTGGGTTTCCTCAAGATGTTTGCCGAGGAAGTGGCCGGCGCGAAAGAAGTGAAATACGTCCCCGGCTATTTCCCGTTCACCGAGCCGTCTGTCGAGGTTCACATCAAACACCCGGTTCTCGGCTGGTTCGAGTTGGGCGGGTCGGGGATTTTCCGCCCGGAGGTTACCGCCTCCCTCGGCGTGAACGTGCCGGTTGCCGCATGGGGCATCGGCATTGACCGCATGGCACTGATGGCACTGGGCCTTTCCGACCTCCGCGAACTCTTTAGCTACAGCCTTGAAGACGTGAGGCTCCGCCGTCTATGACCAGCGAGCTGACCTTTACCGTCCGCACCTACGAATGCGACAGTTACGGCCATGTAAACAACGCGGTGTACCTGCAATACCTCGAATATGCCCGCTGGAAATACCTGAAAGACATCGGGTTTGACTACGAGGGCGCGCGCAAGGCAGGTTACGGCACCTATGTCGCCCGCATCGAGATCGACTACAAGCAGCCCGCCCTGACCGATGACACGCTCACCATAACCTCGCGGCCCGTCAAGAAAGGCGCGGTGAGCGGCACGATCCGCCAGATTATCATGCGGGGAACGGATACCATTGCCCAAGCGAACGTTACATGGGCCTTCGTGGACTCAAGCGGACGCCCGGTGCGGATCCCCCCTGAGTTTGACGTGCCGGGCTTGTTTCCCGAATGAAGAGATAAGGTGGGGGACACCCAATGCCGCACGCAAAACGTTGAGCGCGTTTTGGCATTTCTGCGAAACGGTGTTGGGCCAAAAAATGTTTTACCGTAAATGAATGCAACAGGGCCCCGGGCCGCCCCCGCAACGCCCCCGGCATAATCACAGCTTCGATCACGGCCTTAATCACGGGGAACCGCAGATTATGCGGATGAGCCGGTTTCACAACCTCATTTTGCGTGTTGGGCAGACCTCTTTTGGGGCCGTCTTTGGCCGGGACGATTGAGGCTGGCTGGAATCTCCTTTAGGTCGTAAAGTGGGCCGTTAGCCGGGCGGAGGGGCGGGTTTGGCGGCGTTTTGAGCCGAAAACCGGGCCGTTATCGTCATCCCGGGCGACCTAAGGCTGTCCCAACTCAAGATGTAGGCCGCTGCCCCCGCTACCGGCGTGTTTGCCGACTTGTCTATCGCCGCCCAGTCCGCCTCTTCCGCATCCTCCGGCGGCTCCCCGTCCAAGATCTCCGACTCGTACCGCTCTCCCCAAACGTGCTCCCTCCGTCCCACGATTATGTTGAACCGTAAAGAAAACGTTTGTTTCAGCAGCTGCATTATCAGCGGCAGTTTGAGGCCGTCGTCGGGCTTGATGGAGAACGAAACGCTCCCTTCCTCAATGACAAGCCCGCGCATATCGAAGCCGTAACGCCTTTTCGTCTCGCGAAGTACGCCGAGGAAAAGCGCTTTGGCTTCCGGCAGCCGGAATAGGGGCTCTTCGACGTTTCAACCCGGTACCATACATTTTGTGCCAATTCTCTTTCTTTTCGCATATACAATGCCTCTGTATTATATATGCGGTTGTCAGCCCATTTGCTTTATTTTGACACTAAAAAAAGGGTGAAAAAGATGAAAAATCACGTTTACTGACCCGGCAATCATAATATAGAGTTACGAGGCATATTGTATTGTCGGATCTTCAAAATATTTTACAATACGCTCCGGGCTCTTTTTAAGCATTCTCATATGTCCCTCAGCCGCGGCCCGCAGTCCTTCTTTCGTCTTTTTCGGCGCCTTTGAACCAACACCATATTTTACATCAGAATTGGTATGTTCATCAGGATTTAAATCAGGACTGTAGGGAGGCAGATAAAACAATTCTATCTTGTCCCTGTTTCCTTCTGCCCATTCTTCAAGCGTCTTGCCATGGTGTGTTTCCACATTATCCAATGAGCCTGTTCCAAAACTCATTTATATTGGGGTGTTTCTGTCAGTTGACAAAGCAGAAGGAATTAACCGCGAAGGCGAAAGCGGTTAGTAAACCGCTGAGGCGAATAAGGATGGCGGGCGCTGATAAGATAATTTGTCGGCTTTACAAACTATAGTAAACGCTTGCTAAACAGAAAGATTGGCAGTAGTACGCGCGTCTGTCGGTAAAAACCTTCCGCTCCTCAGTACCGCGGCGCTGATGCTTGAATAAAAAGGCGGGGCCTTTATTGGCGCCGCGCCGTGTTGTGTGATTGTATAACGCCCCTGGCACAACCTACGGTTGTGCCTGTTTCGGGCGCGGCATTGGGTGCCTTAGCGGTTAAATTCAACTGAGGGCTGGCGGTAAATACGGGCAGTCCCAGGTTCGTACGGGGTTTTGAAACAGCCTCCAATATTAAAAATATTTTGTTCTTTTTATTGCTGATTAACCGTTTCACAAAATCAATAAACTTCTCCCCGTTAATACTGCCTTCACGCGGCTTCCAAAATACTTTGCCTCTGCTGGTGACGGCTGACACCATGCCGGCGTTTTCTTTCTTTTCCGTTCTCTTTACTGCAGGCGTTTCACCTTTGGGCGCGTAACCCCTGCTGGACCTTACCCCAACTGGCAGGCACAAAGATAAGCGGGAATTATAACAGGTGAGGAGAAGAAGATGGGAAAGCAAGACAAAGCACGGCGGGTGTACACCACGGAATTTAAAGCCGAG
>JAIRNN010000212.1 GCA_031257995.1 Spirochaetaceae bacterium
GTGGACTGGGCGGCGGTGGAAACGTCGGCGAAAACGAAGATTCCGGCGGCTATTGCCTACACCTTGTCTTGGGGCAGCCCCCGCTCGGATGGGATGACGATAACGACGAGTTTTTCGGCGAAAAACGCTTCCAAACCCGCGCCACCGCCCGGCTAACCGCCCACTTTACGGCCTAAAGGAGATTCCAGCAAGCCTCAAAGTTCACGGCCCGATGGCCGCAGGGGAGGTCTGTCCCGGCCTCAATCACAAGCCCCCAATCGCGGCCTTAGCTACGGCTGAATCACGATTACCCGCCGATGAACGGATAATCTGTGGGCCGTTGCAACCATTCAGAGGGGAACATTGTGGCAATTGCCGGCCCCCCGCTCCGGTACAAGCTGAAAACTTGAGCGGGTTTCCGGCATCTCCCTCTGCGGGGACAGCCCCCGCCGCCGGGAGGGACAGCCCCCGTCTTAAACCCTAAACTTGATCCGCAGGCGGCAGATAGCCGAAATGAGCCGGACCCGGCCTGTCTGCCTGGACCCAACAAACCGTTCTGTACCAGTAGCGATAGCCCTACCGGGCGGGGCAGGTTTTGTGGGTCAAGTTTAGTACACCGCGAGTGTTCTGCCCGGTAACCCGCGAGGAACATAACCCTACGGAGCATAGTACCTCGCGGGGAGTACGGGCGGTACCCCCTTTTTTTCCTTTCCCCAGAATGGGGAAACCGCCGCGATTACTTAACACGCCGCCTCCAAGGAAAGCCCTATAGGGACTTCGTCCCGTCGGGGCCTTTTGCGGGGACGGCTTGATGTGCAAGAACGGCGGTGTCCCCCTAGGGGGAGCGGAAGCTGTTCGGCTAGACAGGGCAGATCTGTTTAGGTAATATGTATAAAACTATTTTGCCGGTGGGATCGCCCGCATAAGAAAGGTTTTCACTATGAAAAACAAAAAGTATCTGTCTTGGGGAACGCTTATCATGGGGATGGCACTTGTGTCGGGATTGATGGGTTGCGCCACGACAGACGGAGGGGGAACGCCTCCCACCCCGGATGAACAGGCCGCACCGGATAAACAGACAGAGGGCGCGGCGAAATTAGCCGCAGACCTCAACGCCATCCAAGCGGGGAGCGCGGCGGCGGAGGGCGCAACAGTAACGCTCTCTGGCGTGTTGCGGCTCACAGTCGGCTTCGACGTGCCTGCGGGCGTTACGCTTGACCTGACAGCGGACGGCGCGAAGTTCGAGCTGCGGGACGGCACGGTATTGACCGTGGACGGCACGGTGAACACATCAGGCCACGACGACCGGGGCAGCGGTTGGGTCGAGGGGGGACTCCGCATTGGCGACGGCGCGGCGGTCATCAACGGGAGTGGGACTATCCGCCATCAAAGCAAGGGATTCCTACTCGACATCTGGAGCGACCAGCGGCAGCTCACCTTTGACGGCGTTACGCTTATCGGACTGGAAGACAATGACCGCTCATTGGTACATGTGGGTGGCGGCGGCGTGGAAGCCGACGTAGGGTCGGTGTTCACCATGACCGGCGGCACGATTACGGGCAACGCGCTCAGCGGCGGCGAAGACTCCACCAATGGCGGCGGAGTGTCTGTCCAACAAGAAGTGTCCGTGTTCACCATAGAAGGAGGCACGATTTACGGCGCTTCCGAAGGCGCCAATGCCAACACTGCGCAGGAAGGCGCAGTATTGCGTGTGGGTAACGTGGGCATGGCAAAGTGGGGCACGGGCGGCGCCTACACCAAAGGCGGCGTACCCCAAACCGGCGGCGGCGACATCGGCGCATCGGACGACACGCTGATTGCGATACCGGCGCAGTAGCGTGTTTTAAGAGCCTGTTCAAAAACCAAGCAGTTCCTGTTTGGGAGAAGGGGACAAGTCCCTCAGCGGGGGCGTTACGGGGGCGGAGCCCCCGTAGAGGGGGTAGCGGAGGGCGGCTCAAATTTTGAGCTTTGACCGGAGTGAGGGGGAGACTTCCCCCACTTTGTTCACTGGTAAAGGGTTTTTGAACAGGCTCTAAGACAAAGGCGCCATCGGCGCAGTTTTTAAAATCTTGACATACCTTACAATCTGTTATATATTGATAAAGAGGCAGTATTTTTCCGGTTATTGAGTTCAACAAATCAGCCTTTAAGCATCGCGGCATAACAGAAGTCAATATACGTTATGCCCTGTGGCACCCGCTCCATGAACAACTGCTTGAAGAATATGAAAACAAATGGCTAGAATGACCGAAGAAGAAGCGGATGCTATGGATGAGGAAATAACCAATGCCGGTATAACGCTTAAACCCGGCAAGGGCGGCATATTTACCCGCCAGCGCGAACTGATTGACGTATTAGACCGTGTAAGCGCCGATTGGATTATGACTCGCGCCAGGGCAACGAACAAAATGCCGTTGCAAATTCTTGGCGAAATGGTACATGAAAAGATAGCCGCTTCCGCATAGTAAGTATTGGCGCAATAATGACCGTACCCTTTTGGCGCTGTTTATGAAAAGTGGGGCACGGGCGGCACCTACACCAAAGGCGGCGTACCCCGGCGGCAGCGATATTGTTGCCAAAGGTTCGGACGGCACGGACGACACGCTGATTGCGATACCCGTGCCGTAACATGGTTGAGCTGCGGTAGTCGCGGGAATGCCCGATGAAGGCTGTGATTGGAGGCTGTGATAAAGGCCATGGGCGTTCACTCCCCCGACGGGGGACACCGCCGCGCCCTCATAGTACGCCGCTCCCAAGGGAGGCCCCTGCGGGGCCCCCGAAGGGGGATTACGCCGTTTGTTCCCATCAAGCCGCCCCCAAAGGAGGCCCCCGTGGGGCTGGAGTATCGCGATGCCGGAAGTGAAAGAAAGAACCGCCGCTCTGCCGTTGCTTGCTGTTACGAGCCTTTGGGCATACCGCAAGGATTCGGGGAAGCCGTTGTTGCGGAGCGTTGATTTCAGCGTGGGAGAAGGGGAACTCGTGGGGCTGCTGGGGCAGTCGGGTTCCGGCAAGTCGCTCACGGCCCTCGCGGTTGCGGGGCTTTTGCCCGGGTCCATTCGCGCGGCGGGGAGCGTCCTGCTCGGCGGACAGGAGATCATCGGCGCGGACGAGCGGACGCTCAACACGGTGCGGGGCCGGGACGTTTCCCTCGTGTTTCAGGAACCGGCGGCGGCTCTCGATCCCCTGATGACCATCGAGCGGCAGATCGCGCTTCCCCTCAAGAAACATACGGGCCTTAAGGGGGGGGGGGCTGCCTCCGCGAGAGGGTCTATGCTCTTTTGGAGGAAGTGCAACTGGCGGACATCAGGCGCATCGTCCGCTCCCTGCCTTCGGAGATCTCCGGGGGACAGCGGCAGCGTGCCGCCATTGCGCTGGCCCTTGCGCCTTCCCCCCGGTTGCTCATCGCCGACGAACCGACCAGTTCCGCCGACGCGCAGATCCAGAAACAGCTCATCGAGCTTATGCGGGAGACCGCGAAGGCGCGGGGGGTGGCGGTGCTCTTTATCTCCCACGATGTCGCGGCGGTACGGAAGATCGCCGGGCGGATACTGGTCATGCGGGACGGCGGCATCGTCGAATCCGGGGACACCGAAGCCGTCATCAACCGGCCCCAGCACGAGTATACGCGGCTCCTCATCAAGAGCGTCCGGCAACTGGACCGCGCCCTGAAAAGGGAGCGGCCAGCCGCCGGGATCCAACAGCCGCCCGGAAACGAACCGCGCATTTTCGAGCTTACGGACGTTGCCTTTGCCTACCGGAAAAAAGACGTTCTCGGTAATATCAATCTCGCCGTTGACTGGGGAGAGAGTCTGGGAATTGTGGGGGAATCGGGGAGCGGCAAATCCACGCTGCTCTTCCTGTTGCTCAGGCTGGCGAAGGCCCGTCGGGGGAGTGTCTCGTTTGCCGGGAAGTCTCTGGCGGGGATGGACCGGAACGCGGTGCGGGATTTCAGGATGCGGGTTCAGCCTGTTTTTCAGGACCCTTTTCTTTCACTGGACCCCTCCCAGAAGGTCGCGGGTATCATCGGGGAGCCGCTGGTCTCTCTTGGGCTGGTACGGAACCGGGACGAAAAAGACGCGCGGATACGGCGGGTATTGTGTCGGGTGGGTCTTTCCGAAGACGCGCTTCCCCGGCATCCAGCGGAATTCTCAGGCGGCCAGCGCCAGCGCATCGCCTTGGCCCGCGCACTGGTTACCGATCCCGAAGCGCTCATCGCCGATGAGGCGGTGAGCGCGCTGGATGTCATCACCAAGATCGAGATACTCAATCTGTTGCGCGAGCTCAAAAAAACGGGCAACTTTACGCTGATCTTTGTATCCCACGACCTCCCGGCGGTGGCGTACATCGCGGAACGGATCGTGGTTCTCGACCGGGGGGAAATCATCGAAGATGCTCCGGCCTACCGCCTGCTCCGCGCCCCCGTCCATCCCCGGACGAGGCTGCTGGTCGAATCGGGGTTTACGCCGGACGGGTAGGGGGAGACTTCCCACTGTCAACAACTTAAGCAAATAAAAATCCCCGTCGCAAGCGGCGGGGTATTGAAGATTTTCCCTTGAAATCTTTGCGTATGCGAGGGAACAAATCCCCCGCACCCCCAGTTTTAACCGCCCCAAGGGGCGGGGTATTTAACCCCAAAGGAATAAAAAAAACAAAAGTTCCACAGATTTCCCAGATTTTTTGTTTGAAAACCTTTCTTAAATCTGTGAAATCTGTGGACAAAAATTCGTAACTTGTTGACAGCGGGAGCCTTCCCCCATTAAAGAGTCCTTGTCAACGAATGCTTGGTGAGCCGCCCGGTATATTTCTTGACAAAGCCGCAGGGCCGGTAGGTTTCCTTAGCTTGCTTGAGGCCCTCGTCGCCCAAGTCCTGCTCGCGGTTTATCGTCACGTAAGATTCCGGGAGCAAGGCGGCAAACGTCATGTTGATGTACTGGTAGATGCCCTTGTACTCGTCCAGCGCCTTCTCAAAATGGACGGCAAACATCGTCTCCCGCGCAAGCCCCTCGCCGAGACAGTATCCGGCGGGATTCCCGTTGACATAAAAAAGCATCCCCCGCATCTTCAAACGGCCGAAACAGTCGAGGGACTCGACAGACGCGGCATAATCGCCGTCTTCCCCCTTGTCCCGATGCCACCGGTCGAGTACCTTCTTCGCATCGGCAATGTTGTCTTCGGTCAAGACCTTTTCCTCACGGACAGGATAGGCGTTCACAAAGGCGTTGACCAGATTACGCTTCTTGTGGTATTTCTTCCCGGTCAAAGCCGCCAGATCGGCGCGGTAATAGAGATAATCGAAATTATCCCGGTCCTCGGCAATCTCGATTCCCTCCATTTCCACGCCACCCTTGTCCAGCACGGAGACCGGAATATTCTTCCAGTAGTCATGCTCGGCGAAGAGTGCCCGCAACTCCTCTTCCCCGGGAGCGGCCTGCGGACAGGAAAAAAACCGGTGCCCGTCGTGTGCCCCCGAAATCACGAGGGTCTTCCCTGGAATCAGCGAAACCCGGTAGCCATAGCGCTGCCTGAAAAGATACAACCCGCCAAACGTAAACTCGGAGACCCCATCCTCTGCCTCGGAAAGGCACTCCTCTATATCGGCTTGCTGGTCAAGCGCAATCGGCGCGAAGGCCGGAAAAACAGGCAATATCATATAGCCGTACCTTAAAGTAATTTCCCCACCCTTGCAACCACCTGCCCCGCAGCAGGATAAACGCATAGAAATAAAATGTAACCAACGGGCCTTTGGCCCGCAATCCCACGAACAGGAACGAACGGAACAACTGCCTGAGCGGACGTTCGTGCGGTTGGTGAAGATTCGTCGTTTATCTTTTTGTGATTTTTTATCTTTTTTCACGTTATTTTACGTTTTTTTTGGTGCCGCTTGACACTTTTTTGTACATCGGGAAATGGCAAGAGAACGTGTTCCCACACAAAACGTAGACCATGACGATCCCTGTATTCAGAGGATGGACTTTACCCCATTAGGCAGACGCCATTAAGCGACTTGCCTTGAGTTAAACACATCAGGCGCCATATAGTCAAGCGCCGTATGGATACGAAGACGATTGTAATACGACTCGACATACATGAATACCGACTGCCTTACCTCCGCCTCGGCATGTTTGCCGTCCAGGGTTTCCAGTTCCCGTTTCAGCGTTGTGAAAAAGGTTTCCGCACAGGCGTTGTCCCAACAATTCCCCTTACGGCTCATGCTCTGGCGAACCGAAGGACACACCTCCCCCAGACGGTCCCAAAACGATTTCGCGCAATACTGTACGCCCCGATCTGAGTGGAAGATCAGGCTGTTGCCGGGCGTCCGGCTGGCACAAGCCATTTCCAGTGCGGGGATCGCCGTATGAACGGTCTCCATACCGGCGCTTAACGCCCGGCCGATGACCTTCCGGTCAAAGAGGTCCGGCGCCGCCGTCAGGTATACCCAGCCTCCGCT
>JAIRNN010000305.1 GCA_031257995.1 Spirochaetaceae bacterium
CGGCGGAGGTCAAGGCGGAACTGGCCCGGCGCTGCCGGCGGTACAATCCGGTTCTCCTCCAACAGGAGGTACACCGGGCGGTTGACGCGCTCATGGAGTTGAACCGGCAAAAGGCCCTCTTGCGGCGCCAGTCCCCCGCTGATGCCGCTCTTGAGAAATTCTAGCTGCGGTTAGAATACTTGTTTTGAGGCAACAGCCTTTATGGTTAGATTTTATTATGAGGCATTACGGCAGTCGCGTTGCCGGTAAACACGATGGCAACGCAAGCGCGCCATTCGCCGTCTTACAGGCGGCAGGGGGATTGCCGCGCTTCCCCACGCCGAGCCCAAGTGCCTCCACGGCAGGCGGCTAATCGATGAATTGGGAAATGCAGGACTCGATGCAGAGGACGGCGATTTCCTGTTGCATGGGGTCAAGGGTCTTGTTGCCGGCGAGGTAGTCGCGCCAGTAAGCGACAAAAGGTTCGGTGTCGCGCTCGTCGAGAGGAAGGTGTTTGCCGGTGAGAAAGCTCTCGGCGCCCTTTTCGCGGCGGACGATATCGGCAGCAAGCACGACGCGAATATCGGTGAGAATGTCTTTCTGCATCTTGGCAAGAAGGAGGATAACCATGCTGCCGGTTCCCGTGTCGTCAACCTGTCTGAGTTTCCGGTAGATGGCATAGTCCCATTCGTCGAGGGGGATGCGGATACGGGTAAGGAGTTCGCGGCCCAATCCGGCCCCTTGTTCGGTGAGGGCGGCGTAGCGGGAGGCGGACAACCAGCGGCTGGATGCGGGGGACGAGCGGAGTTCGTAGCGGGCATCAAGCGCGGTGAGGACGGCGGCAATTTCGCTCCTCTGGCTTTTAGGCTGGACACAGGCGCCGAATGAGATGAGCGGGTGGAGAAACGGGCTTGCCGCGCCTTCCAGCACTTGGCGGAGGATTGTCGGCACGGAACGGCCCAGTCTGAGAATGTCGCGTAACGTCGCCTTGCTGCCGATTTCGAGGTAACGTTCGGTGCGGCTTATCTTCTTCAATTCGTCGATGAAGTCAAGCGAGACGTACTGGGGCGGAATTTCGATGCGCCGGCCTGATTGTTTGACCAACTGGAGGGCATCGCAAGAGAAAGGCTCGGCGAGCGGCGCTTTGAACCAGTCGGTAAAAAATTCCGCAAGACTCGTGGGAAGATAGAAGTTATCGGCGCTTGGGCTCATTGAACCTCCCTTTCCGCATCTTCGCGGCGGCAAAAACCCCATCCACCAGCGCGCCCGGATTGGTACAGGTACAGCGGATTCCGGTAAATGCCGAAAGAATCTCCTCGCGGGTGAATTCCTTGTTTTTCACAAGAATACTCTCCGCAGTGAGTATCTTCGCGCCGTCACAGTATCCGCACATGTTGACCTGCGCTTCCGCAAACCCGGCCTTGATGTCCTTGTAGTTGTTCGTTTTGGCAAACCCTTCTATCGTGATGACCTTGCTCCCGGAGAGGCGGAAAGCCGGGATAAGGCACGAGGCGGTAACGGCGCCGTTCCAGATCACGGAACAGGCCCCGCAACGGCCCTGTAGACATCCGCATTTGGTGCCTTTCAAGTGAAAGCGGTCCCGTAGTAGAAATGAGAGCCGCTCGCCGCCTTCCACGTCAATGGAAGCCGAGATGCCGTTCAAGAAAAACCTCACTTTCATGCTTCACCCTCCTTGCCGTTCCCGCCCTTCTCGCCATTTTCGCCGCTTTCCGGCCTCAACGCCCGCCATATCTCCACGGGCCGTATCGGAAGACTGTCGAACGAAATATTGAGCGCCTGGGAAACCGCCGACGCATAGGCCGCCGGTATCGTGCTGAAAGCCAGCTCTTCCAGTCCGCAGACCCGGTCGCTGCCGCTGGGGATGAAGTCAATCTCGATATTGGGCACGTCCTTGATGTTGGGCACTTCGCGTTTTCCCTGAGCCCAAGCCAAAGCCGCGATACCGCAGATGGTGAGCGTGTTGCGCGCGTCCTGAACCGAGAGTATCTTGCCGCCTTCAACACAGAGCCGGATGCACCGTACCTGCGGCTTGTATTCAACCTTTTCGATCTCCACTTCAATGACGGCGGCGCAGAGCGCAGGATGGGAGAACGTCTTTTGGTCGCAGGTTCTTCCCGCCCAATTTTGGACGGGATCACTCTGATAACGGATCTCGCTCATGGCGGCCTCTTTGTCCGGCAGGGGCAGGAGAGAAACATTCGGTTCAGAAAGCGGATCGCCGCCCGTCCGATAGAGGAGCCCGGTCCCCTGATAGGCGACCGCCAGCCCGATGCCGCGAACCGGCGAAAGTTTATCCACTATCAGATGTTCAAGACATTCATCGGGATATTCTTGTACGTGTTCTTGTACACGTTCCCGCGCGTATTCCCATGCGTATCCCCGGCGGCGGGAAAGGTCGTAGGCCGCCCATTTCCGTGCGAAATCAGTTTGGGCGCACACCTTGTTGATGACGGCATGGAGGGACAGCGGTTTTTGCAACATGATGCCGATGGGCAGTTTCACCGGGCCGCCTCCCTGTTTGACGATAGCCCGTTCGAGCTTCCATTCGAGAGGCGAGACCCGCGCCTCGTCCACGACCCGTGTAATGTGCCGCTCGATGGCAAAAAAACCTTGCGCCATCCCGAAGCCGGAAAACGCGCCCTTGGGGACAGAGGCGGTTCCCACAGCCCTCGCGCGGAGGGTCACGGTTCCCAAGCGGTAAAGCCCCAATGAGGCAAGGGCCATCTGATCGATGATCTCGTCGGCAAAGAAGCCGCACGCGCCGAGATCGGCCTCAATGTCGATGCCGGTTTCCACGATACGGCCCTCTTCGTCCAGTGCCGAACGGATCTGTATCTCAGACGCGGCTCGGCGCGGGGAGTAACGCCGTTCTTCCTCGCGGGACAGCATAAACTTGACCGGCTTTTTCGTGATGAAAGCCGCAAGCGCAGCCTGTGCCGCGATGAGCGACGGGTACCAGACTTTCGCGTCAAAATGGACCCCCGGCGGTTCCCGCATGATCTCGACGTGAGCCTCGTCAATGTTCAACATCCCGGCGGCCGACCGCCGTACATGGCGCGGCCATTGACTTGCCGTGTGAATCACGCAGCGAGCTCCTTCAAAAAAGGCGACCGCCCCCGTACATTCCGGCGCGTTATGTTCCGCGTCCGGCGTTGTGTGATATGTCTCGATAAGGCGAACCTGTCGGGGCGGCGTATCTTCACCGTCATATATATCTCCGGCCGCTTTCGCCGCATGGGAAGACTTTGCGGCCTTTGCGTCCGTTTCTACCGTGATATTCCGTTCGGCGTAGACCCGCAACGGCGCGTCCGTTTCCCCAGCTTCCCCGGCATCAACGCAATTGACGAGTATCGAATCTTCCAGTTTCGCGATCTCCGCCTCATCCGGCCCGACAAGAAGCGCCGCCGGCTGACCCTCATACAAAATTTCTGTTTCGGCAAGAATGGGATGGGAAAACGCGGGATTGAAATCCGTGTCCGGCCCGGCAAACGCCCCCGCGAGAACGTTTCTGCCGGGAATATCCTTCGCCCGGATGAGGCAGTAACCCTCAGGCAGCACCGGACAATCGATGGAGAGCAGCCTCCCGCTCCGCACCGGAGAACGGAGCGTCCGAACAAAATACATCCCCTTCAAAAAAACGGCATCAACAGACAAAACAGATACGCTCCAGCCCTTTAACTTTAGCCTTTGCCGCCGTTTGTTTCAATAGGGATAGATAAGAAGTGAGGCGGGGGAATTCGCATGCCATTTCTTCAGTGAAAAGGCGGCAGCCAAACGACTATGGATAAGATTTCCGTAATTATTCAGGTGGGGGAAGTCTCCCCCCTGCCTCCAGCCCGCCGCCCGCAAGCGGGCTTAGGGTCTTACGGCACCCCCCTCAGCGGGGGCGCTGCCCCCGCAACGCCCCCGTCCAACTGCCATGATGGTTTCACGCTCAATCCGTGATAACACTCCCGTAGGGTAAGACTCCGCCCCGGTAACAAAGACGGCTGAATAGTTACAGATTCCCAGTATAAACCACGCAAAATTTTGCAAAATTCGCTTGACATTTTTGCAAGGACGTGTTATACTGCCATTATGAGGCGTTGAAAAATGTATAAAAGACCTCTTTTTAGATTTGTCGCGTTGATCGTGCTGGTTGCTTTTACGGTGGTCCGTTATCAGAGAATGACGGCGAGAGGCCGGAGGGGGACGGTACGTTAACAGTACCCATAGGCGCGGGAACGCCCCGCTTCGTGTATCTGGATGAAGACTATCAGCCTGCGGAGACGGACGGAGGCAGGACGATACTCTATGTAGACGGCAACGAGCTTGCGGAGGGAGTGGCGGTAATTTCAGAAATCCCCGACAACGACCTTGATAACGACCGCATTGTACGCGTGGTCAACACCAACAATGACTCGAGAGTTTCTTTTTTTCTTCCGTAAAGGTCAATCCTTTCCCTATCAAATGGTGATTCAGAGTCCGGGCGGAATAGTAACCGGCAATCTTTCCTTTTACAACCCGACCACTGAGCGGTACTCGGTTCTGTTCGAGAAAGAAGGGGAAGAAATGTGCGAGCTGAGAGAAATCAAACTGAACAAGTATGTTTTTCAGGTTTATCAAGATCAGGAAGATCTGGACGAGAGCCAGGATCTCCGCCTGAAGAATATCGTAACGGCGCTCGGCGTGTGGGACAGTATCGCCCTCCAGATACCCGAAGATGAATTTACGGTAAACGGAAGGTATGTTGCCAGTTGGTGGAATCCGGGGTCATGGTTTAAAGCAGCCGTGAGCGCCGTTGTACAGGCGCTTCCGGTGATTGCTTTCGCTGCCGCCATAATATTGTGCCCTCCATTGGTGGTTATCGCAGTTTCCATAACGATAAATCGTTCCGATCATTGCAGTAGGGCTCGCTGCGGCAATAATAATAGATGCCATTGTGGATGGATTCGAACAAAGCCCGGAGCTTCCTAGTCCTCCCACATCGGCTATTCCTCTGAGTGTTACTGTCGTGCGTCGTGTCCCTTATGGGAGTGCTAGCATAATGCCTCATGCCGCTATGTTGAGGAGTACCGCGCCGGAAAGTAACGAAAGGCTGGAGACGACTGTATATCCGGCCTATAGTGCTTCTACTTGAAAATGCCAATATTGCCGGGGGCGTTGCGGGGGCGGAGCCCCCGCAGAGGGGGTAGCGGAATACACGCCGTAGGCGGGTATGTAGCGAGGGGGAGACTTCCCCCTCTTTATGTTTTCTTCAGCAGAAGAATTATAGCAAAAAAACTTGAGAGAATAAACGAGACGACGAACGGAGAGAAACTATGGTGGGTATATTTTGGCTTTTGCCGGATAAGGCGGGCGTTTTTCATCGCATGGCGGACGCTTGACGATGGAAAGGGGGGATACGGACAATGGATCATCGCGACAAAAAACCATGTGATGCGTGGGAGGATTTACGCCGGAGCGGCGAATTACAAGGCTTCCTGTGTATTTGCGGGAGGAGTATTTTGGCCTTCCGCGAGGAAGTGTCCTGTATCACATGGTTGAAAACAAGTATTATGCGTATCACGGCGGTTGGCTGCAAAAAAACACAAAAAGATGCTGTGCGATTGTTATGGGCCGGATTTTGCGGCGACAGTGTTTATGCCGGATGAACACTACACCGTTTAGGGAGACGTGGCCGAACGGCAGCACACCGTCCACCGACATCGTACTCCCTGCTGGGGCGACAGACTAAACAGTACCCGTTCCAACGAGCAGCCCCATTTAGTATGTCCTCCTGCCTCGATAAGCCATTACACTAAATGGCCTAGTGAGTCTCCCCCGTAATGCCTCATAATAAAATCTAACCATAAAGGCTGTTGTCTCAAAACAAGTATTCTAACCGCAGCTAGAATTTCTCAAGAGCGGCATCAGCGAGGGACTGGCGCCGCATGAGGGCCTTTTGCCGGTTCAA
>JAIRNN010000154.1 GCA_031257995.1 Spirochaetaceae bacterium
AAAGGCAAGTATGAAACAGACCTCCGGTCAGGAGGCGGATCAAGCCGAAGCGGTCTGATTTCGGCCATGTTTTGGTTTTCAGAAACCGACCCTTTTTCGGCTAGATTAATTTTGAGGCATCACAGTCTCCTTTGCGCGAAGCGGCGCGGGGGCGGTTCCTGCTGGATGCGGCGTCTGTGCTTTGAGGGCGGGCGTTACACCCGCGAGGGGGATTGAGGGGGGATGAAAATGACAAAGTATAAAACGGCTCCCATAGCGGAGCGGACGTATGGCGGGGAGGTGTTCGCCAGCAAGTCGGAGATGGAGCGCTGCATAGAGTTTTTGGCTTTGGAAAGGCGGGGGGAGATTTCCGAACGGTCGATCAAGAAAAAGCCTTTATGAAAAAGTCTAGGAGGACTAAATGAAAGACAAGAAATGGCGCGGAAAGATTGAGGATGAGATAAATAGTCTCATGGGACGCGTAAAAGCCTTGGAGGATGGAAGCCCCAGCCATCTGTGTCTGAACCAAAACCCGGAAACAATCGAACTTGAGATTGATTGTCCGGATGCCGACATCGGCGGATTGCATTTCAACGCGCAGAAAATCCGCAACGTTTTTGAACTCAAGGAAGATGGCAATTACTACAGCCGCGACATCCTCGTTCATTCCGCTAGGGATACGGACGAAGGGACCGGCCGCGACCTGCTGTCTGAATACCTGGACAGCATTGATGTCAAGCAGGCTTTCTATCGGGCGTTTTGCAACAAATACACAGCCGAACTCCTGTTCAAAATGGGGCTAAAGCGCGTCCCGGACATCAAGGTGTCGCTCCCGGAAGCAAACCAGGGGGTCAAGAAATACAACGGCGCGTGCTGGTGGTACTGGCTGCGGCCCCGCGTATCCGGTTCCGCGGCCAGCTTCTGTGCTGTCAGCTACGCCCTTGCGTCTGCTGTAGGCGGTTGCGCCCCCGTTTTCTGTGTCGCGCGGCGACACGGATAATCATGGGAGGGAAGCCGCCCGTCCCCCTTGTGGGGCGGGCGCGTGAAAAAAGGTTATGGGCGAGTATATGAACCGGAATCGGCATTGGAAAGAAAAAGATGGCATCCCCACTTTCAAGGTCTGGGAAGGCGATGTTCTCATTTTTTGACGTAGATTGTTTTGGAGAAGTTGCCAAACTCTGCGGCGGGAAAGTAAAGAAAGGGGACGAAATCCGTATTACCGGCCGCCTGAAGCAAAACCGCTGGACACAGGACGGCGTAAGCCGAATCGCGGTGATCGTGGTGGCAGAGCGCGTAGAGTTCAAGACAAAAAACCGCCGGGACAATGATTCCGGCGTAGATTTTTAAAATTGGAGGCAACGAAATGACAACGGCAAAAGACTTAGAGGCTATGTACAGCGCTGGAAGAGCGAGGTCTCTGGAGGAGGGGGCGGATGAGAGAGACACTGTTTAGGGGGAAGCGGAAGGACACCGGGGCGTGGGTGTGCGGGGATTTGCTGAATGCTTGTGTAATCAGAGACACCGGGATAGCGGTCAGCACGGTGAATATGTCCTGCGAGTGTGAAGTTGAATGCCGCGGTTTTAGGGTTGTCCCCGACACGGTGGGCGAGTACACCGGGCTTGACGACAAGAACGGTGTCAAGATTTTCGAGGGGGATATTGTACGGTATACCGATGAGTGGTACTGTGTTAAAATGGTCCCTGTTGTCTGGGGAGGAGAATATTATCCCGCGTTTGATCTAGCTGTTGAGCTACGAGATTGCGCTAACAGTCTCGTTGAGTTGTTACTGGACAGCGATGCGATGGTTGAAGTTATCGGCAACATCCACGATAACCCTGAACTGGCGATCAAAGAATGAATGACTGTAGATACAAATATGTTTTTTATGAAAAGCGCGAGGATAGCCCATGCCATGTATGTGGAGAATCCGACTGCGAGAACAGTTTTTGTTTTTTCGACTGGGAAGATGAGTTTGATGCTGATATTGATGCTCAGGAGGATTATTGATGAGAAAAGAAGTCATCAGGGACTGCGAATTGTATTGCGGGGACTGCCTGGAGATTCTCCCCGAGATACGCGGCGTGAACGCGGTCATTGCCGACCCGCCGTATAACTTCTCCACGTCCGCCAATGGCGCAAAACACGACTTGCTCAGCGATATGACTAATACCGCGGTCTTTTTTAAGGCGGTCATCCAGTCCTGCCTGAATACGTTCCCGTTGCAGCAAGGAGGCGTGTATTGGCAATTCTTAAACTGGAAGACGTTTGGCGCCTTGCAGAAAGCCGCGTTTGACTTGCGTCTTGCGATAACCAGCCTGCTGGTATGGGACAAGGACGTGTTAAACCCTGGGACGATAGGCTTGCGTCCCTCCTATGAGTTGGTGATGTTGTTGTGTGTGGGCGAGGCGAAGATAGCGAACCGCAGACTGAATGATGTGTGGAAGACACCGTATCGCTTGTCAAAGCGGGCGCATCCCGCGCAGAAGCCGCTTGCGCTTTTGAACAGGCTTGCGCAGGAGACAAGCGGGGAAACGCCGCTGGATCCGTTTATGGGAAGCGGCGCGACTAGGGTGGCGTGCGTGAACCATGGGAGGCGGTTCATCGGAATGGAACTAAACGAGGGCTATTTTGACACAGCCTGCAAGCGCATAGAAACCGCGTATAAACAGGGGCGGCTTGCGTTTGAGGAGGGAAGAGATTGAGATGAACAAAGGCGAAAAGAAGCGGCATGTGGTGACGGTACGCTTGACTGATGCAAAGAAAGCGAAACTGGAAAAGTTGGCTAAAACATTCGATATGTCTTATTCTTGGATTATCAATCGCTTGATTTCGGCGGCAACAGTTGAGCAGATTCGAGGGATTGACGGAGATATTGAGCGATGAGAGAAGAGACCGACCTTTCCTGTCGAGACGCTTCTTTCTCAAGAGCTTTTTTTATATCCGATGAAATTCGTAATGTCATCATTTCTTTATTGTTAGCTATACGGATACATTGTAATCGGAGAGAAGAAAAAAAACAATACGTTTTTAAAAAAGGTAAAAAAGCATTTGGCAATAGAATACATACGAATAACAAGGAGGTCAAGCGTGAAATACAACAACGCGGGGAGTTGCGGCGCACTGGTGAAGCGCGGGATTATTTGCGAGATTATGATGCGCGTCATGCGGGCGTATGACGAAAACGGGCGGGTGGTCGCCGATACAGTT
>JAIRNN010000043.1 GCA_031257995.1 Spirochaetaceae bacterium
CTGAATAAGGCGGCTGTCCGGGCTTTCCGCGGAATACCGCCTGAAGCACGAAAGACGCTGACGGTGGATAATGGCAAGGAGTTCGCGGCGCATGCCTGCTTGTCGCAGGCACTGTCGACAGACATTTTTTTCGCGCATCCGTATCACTCGTGGGAGAGGGGCCTTAACGAACATGCCAACGGGCTCATCAGGCAGTACCTCCCCAAGAAAATACCGTTTGATACCCTTACCCAAAAACAGCTTGACAAAATTGTCGCAAAAATCAACAACGGCCCCGCAAGGTTTTAGGCTGCCTGACTCCTTACGAGGTTTTTTCTCCATAAAATTCGCACTTCCAAAAAAATTCCGCGTGATATTATAAAACAAATCAATGATTATCATAGTGAATTACAGAAATTGCAAAATCAATCGAGACTTGTAAAAACTAATATAAATAAAATTGTATTAGTTACAGATGCTACAAAAGAACAAATGGCTTTATGCGGCAAGCAAAATATTAGGCTTGTAAAATTTAACATTGAAGAGTTATTGTCAAAGTATTACGACAATCTTCGCGAATTGTCGGTGTTTTAAACATTCGACCGGCGAACAGGGGTGTTTCCCGGTTGTATTTGATGAAATCGACATTGCTGCTGTTAGATCAGCGGAAAACAATTAACGAAATATGTCAAATCGAAAACAAATCAAGGAATACAATTTATAACAGGCTTATTGTTGCATGTTTGTTGGGAATACTTGAGAAAAATAAAGATAATTATATATTTACGGCATTTGGCAGAAATTTGCTATTGAAAGATGACAGTATTTCAAGCGAACAATTTAGCGAAAGGCAGTTTATCATGCTTTCCGATTTCGTAAAAGAAAATCCTTTTTATTCGCAAATTACATTTAGCATTATGTCTGTCGTCGACACCATTTTTATTTTATCAAAAGCTGGATATCCTGTAAAATATGATATATTTAAGGATTTTTTTATTCGTTCATTAGGCAAAGATAAAACATGGATTGAAGGACGTTCACAGCATACCGGCGTATATCATTTCGCCAATTATGCTAAAGAATTAGGTTTTATACATCAAATTGATAATAATATTTTTCTCACTCCGTGTGGCATTCAGGCTATATTGATTTTCCAACTTAACCGCTCAATACAACTTATAAAAGCCCGCGCATAAGCTCAATAATTTTTTACTGTGATTCGCCTTATTATTTCGTGTCTGTCTATAAAGCCGCTACTATCTCGGTGGCGGTTCGGGCATTCAGGCCAGTTTCTGCGGAATAGCTGAAAGCCCTGATGGTAGATAACGGGAAAGAATTTCCAAGGGCACACGACGCTGTTGCATAATTTGCAGTGCAATGGAGTTGTTTGGAAACCTCTCGTTTCCGAACAACTTCTACTAAAAACGCAGTTTTGCAAGGCTAAAGCCCGGCTTTAGCTTGAAGAATTGCAAGTTTAATATATTTTTCTATCTTTACCTTTTAATCCCTGCAGGGTTAATTCCCCGCCCTTTAGGGCGTAAATCTGGGGGTGCGGGGGATTTGTTCCCCCACATATGCAAAGATTTCAAGGAGAAATATTCAATACTCCGCCCTTCAGGGCGGGGATTATTTATTTAAAGAGGGGGCAGAACAGACACGCCGGTGGACCGATGCGGCCAGTGCCTTCCCAAAGCGATTTCCTTTGAAACGGCTAAGGGTATCTTGACAGGATTGTTGAAAAAAATCAATAGTATCTGTTGATATTCATCGTCCCTATGCGGTCTTTTTGGAGCGTTTATTCGTATTTCAGATTTGAACCGGCGCATGATGAAATTACTGTTTTCAAGCGTCCCGTTAACAGGAAAGTATAATGATAAAGTTTTCGTTTACGGGGAGGCAATTAAAAAGTTTTGTAAATAACCATTCCGGCACGGACTTGCGATGAGTCTGTTGGCAGACATAAAGGAAATCAACCGCTTGTGGCAAATAAAGATGACCGTTGGGGGTGTTCGGGGCGGATGCCCTTGCAGAGACGGGAGAGCGCGTGGCTATTGGATAAAACCTCCTTCGCCTTTGCGGTTACATTAAATCGCTTGATAAACGGGCGAGTTGTCGATAGTAAAAGGATAGAACAAGGATAAAGGCGTGGTAAAGGAAAAGACAAAGAAGGCTAAAGGGGCGGCGAAACCAGTGGTGAAACCGGTCCGAAAGAAGGCCGTGGCAAAGAAGCATACTCTGGTGATCGTCGAGTCTCCGGCGAAGGCGGCGACAATTGAAAAGTATTTGGGCGCTTCGTATACGGTCAAGGCTTCGATGGGGCACTTGATCGACCTTCCCAAATCAAGGATGGGGGTCAACACGGAGAAGGATTTCGAGCCTGAGTATATCACCGTACGCGGCAGGGCAAAGTTGCTCAAGGACTTGCAAACCGAGGCAAAGAAGGCGGCCGCCGTCCTCCTCGCGTCGGATAATGACCGTGAAGGGGAGGCGATTGCCTACCATTTGAACAACGCGATACAGGCGAAGAACGAGGGGCTTCCCATCTCGCGCATCGTGTTCAATGAGATCACGCCCGCCGCGATCAAGGAGGCGGTCGCTCACCCGGAGGAGATAGACGGCGCGAAGGTGAACGCGCAGAAGGCCCGCCGGGTTCTTGACCGGCTGGTCGGGTATAATCTTTCGCCTTTACTATGGAAGAAAGTGAAAAACGGCCTCTCGGCGGGGCGGGTTCAGTCCTGCGCGCTCAAGATCATCTGCGACCGTGAAAAGGAAGTGGAGGTCTTTGTGCCCGAAGAATACTGGAGCTTGGGCGGTGAGTTTGCGAAGACGAAGACGGCAAAGAAAGGTTTTGCCGCCGAGCTTGCGGTGTATCAGGGCAAGAAACCGGATTTGAGGAAAGAAAAGGACGTGAAGGAGATCATCGAAAAACTGAAAGGGGCCGCATTCACCTGCGCGGACGTGCGGGAAACGGAGAAGAGTATCAAGCCCCGCCCGCCTTTTACCACGTCCCAGCTTCAGCAGACCGCCGCGAACCGGTTAGGCTTTACCTCGAAGAAGACGATGCAGATTGCCCAGATTCTCTACGAAGGGGTCAACATCGGCAAGGGGCGTGTGGGCCTGATTACCTATATGCGGACGGACTCGGTGCGTATCTCCGCACTGGCCCTTGCCGAGGCGCGGGAGTGGATCGGCAAAGAGTATCCCGCCTGCCTCCCGGAAAAGGCCAATGTCTACTCGGTGGGAAAGACCGCCCAGGACGCGCACGAGGCGATCCGCCCGACATACGTCAAATACACGCCCGAATCGATCCAGAAGTACCTTTCCCGCGACGAGTCCAGGCTCTACTCGATAATATGGGAGCGGTTCATCGCCAGTCAGATGAAGAACGCGAAGACGGCGACCTTGAGCGCCGACATCGCGGGCGGTGAGGCGGTGTTTCGGGTGAGCGGCACGAGGGTTGTCGAGCCCGGTTTCTACCGGGTGCTGCAATTGCTCGCCTCGAAAGAAGAGAAAGGCGCGGCCTTCCCCACGATCAAGAAGGGGGACGATCTCTTTGCCCTCGCGATGAAGGGACAGCAGCACTTTACCCAGGGACCGGCGCGGTACACGGACGCCTCGATCATCAAGACGCTGGAAGAGAAGGGCATAGGCCGGCCTTCAACCTACGCGCCGACCATCTCCGTGCTGCTTGACCGCTACTACGTGACTCGCAAGGACAAGCAACTCGTGCCGACGATTCTGGGCCGGAAGATCAACGATATGCTGGTTGAACATTTTCCCGATGTGGTGAACGCGGAATTTACCGCCGGTCTCGAAGAAAAGCTCGACGCGGTGGAAGGGAAAACGGTCGCGTGGCCCCGTATGATCGCCGATTTCTACCGGCCTTTCAAGAGCCGCGTGGACGAAGTGGGGAAGACGCTCGAATCGTACAAGGGGACGCTTGATGAGATGACCGGCGAGAAGTGCGAGAAGTGCGGAAGGCCGATGATGAAAAAACTCGGCAAATTCGGCTACTTTCTCGCCTGTTCAGGCTTCCCCGAATGCCGGAACGCGAAGTCCATCCCGCTCGCCAAATGCCCCCGGTGCGGCGGCGACATTATTGCGCGAAAGCAGAAGGGCCGGAGAAAAGAGTTTTACGGCTGTACGAACTATCCCGAATGTGATTTTCTCACCCATTTCAAGCCGCTTCCCGGCCAGAACTGCCCCAAATGCGGCTGGTTTCTCGTTGAAAAGCACGACAAGCGCCGGGGAACGCACAAAGCGTGTATCAATCCTCAGTGCGATTATTTACATTCCGCAGAAACCTCTATAGAAACCTCTAGGGAAAGTGAGGACGAATGACCAAGACTGAAGAGTATTTGGCTTATCTTGCTTCAGTGCGCGGACTGTCCGAACATTCGATTATCGCCTACCGTGCCGACCTTGCCCATTTTGCCGGGCACTGCGAGCGGCTGGACGTTCTGCCTGAAAATGCCTCGAAGCGGGAGGTACGGGACTTTCTGGGCGACCGGAGTTTTGAGGGGGATGCGGCGGTGAGCGTGAACCGGGCCCTTTCCAGCCTGCGCGGGTTCTATCGCTACCTGACGCGGTTCCAGTACCGAAAGGACAACCCGGCGGAAGGACAGCGGAATCTGAAAACCCCCCGGAACCTTCCCGGTTTCTTGTGGGAGGAGGAGATGGCCGCTTTTGCCCGGCTGCCGGAACAGGAGCACATCCTCTGGCCTGAGCGGGACAAGGCAATCGTTATGGCGATGTACAGCGCGGGGCTCCGGGTGTCGGAACTGGTGTCGTTACAATTTTCTTCGTTTAATGGTATGATAGATACCGGTAAAATGGATAATATGGAGAGCGCAAGGATCATCGGGAAGGGGAACAAGGAACGGATCGTGTTCTTTTCGGAGGAGGCGCGGAAGGCGGTCGCGGAGTATCTGCCGTTACGCGCGATGCGGATAAAGGGGGGCGATCACCCGTTTCTTTTTGTCAACAAGAAGGGGGCGCCGGTTACGGCGGCGGGGGTGCGGTGGATCATCGGGAAGTACAGCGAGCGTTTTCCGGTACTGAAAAAGGTGCGCCCCCATTCGCTGCGCCACAGTTTCGCGACGCACCTTATGAACGGCGGCGCGGATGTCCGGGTCGTGCAGGAACTGCTGGGACACGCGAGCATCACGACGACGCAGCGTTATACCCATGTGAACATAGAGCGTTTGAAGGCAGTCTACCATGAAGCGAGGGGGAGATGATGAGAGGGGACAGGATGAGCATGATGAACACGATGAAAGAAAAGCCGGTTTTTCGGAGTACGACGGTGCTTGCCGTGCGCCGTGACGGGAATGTCGCGATGGCCGGCGACGGCCAGGTGACGATGGGCGAGACGGTGATGAAGCACAACGCCCGGAAGGTGCGCCGTTTGCAGGACGGCAAGGTGCTTGCCGGGTTTGCGGGGGCGACCGCCGATGCCTTTACCCTGTTTGACCGGTTTGAGGGGAAGCTCAAGGAGTATCCCTCCGACTTGGCGCGGGCCGCCGTCGAGCTTGCCAAGGAATGGCGTACCGACCGCACCTTGCGGAGACTGGAGGCGTTACTCCTCGTGGCCGATTTGCAGAAGACGCTGCTCGTGTCCGGCACAGGCGATGTTGTCGAACCGGCGGAAGACGCGCTGGCCATCGGGTCAGGGGGCAACTACGCCTACGCCGCCGCGCTGGCCTATCTGGAGGGGTCAACTTTCAGCGCGAAGGAGATCGCGGAGAAGAGTCTCAAGATCGCGGGCGCCATCTGTATCTACACGAACAGTACGATAATGGTGGAGGAGTTGCCCGGCGGCGCGTGACGCGTGAATGGAATAGGCATATTTGAAAATGGATAATGGGCGGAGATTGGAGACAGCGCGTTTCATTTTTTCATTGCCCGCTTTCTATTTTCAATCCCCGGCGGGTGAGGTGTTTTATGGCTGCTATTTGGGTTATAATAGGATTATGATCCTTAGGGTACAATCCGGCGGCTTTCAAGCATGGCCTTACTGAACCGGACATAGTGGCGGCTGCTCTTGTCGATGCGTTGATAGAAGGGTTTCCTAACAAGTACTGGGTTGTTCGTTTTAGTACAAGAGGAAATTTTATTGAGGTGATGTATAATCTGGTGAGTGAAGATAGTGCCAGAGTGAAAATATTGCCAACGGACGCTCGTCCAGCGTTCAAACAAACGCTCGTCCAGCGTTCAAACAAACGCCGGTACCAGCGTTCAAACAAACGCCGGTACCAGCGTTCAAACAAACGCCGGTACCAGCGTTCAGACAAACGCCGGTACCAGCGTTCAAACAAACGCCGGTACCAGCGTTCAAACGAACGCTAGTCCAGCGTTCAAACGAACGCTAGTCCAGCGTTCAAACGAACGCTAGTCCAGCGTTCAACCGAACGCTAGTCCAGCGTTCAAACGAACGCTAATCCAGCGTTCAAACGAACGCTAGTCCAGCGTTCAAACGAACGCTAAGCCTAGCGTTCAAACGAACGCTGGTACTAGCGTTCAAACGAACGCTAAGCCTAGCGTTCAAACGAACGCTAGTACTAGCGTTCAAACAAACGCTGGTACGAGCGTTCAAACGAACGCTGGTACGAGCGTTCAAACGAACGCTAAGCCTAGCGTTCAAACGAACGCTAAGCCTAGCGTTCAAACGAACGCTAAGCCTAGCGTTCAAACGAACGCTAGGACTAGCGTTCAAACGAACGCTAGGACTAGCGTTCAAACGAACGCTAGGACTAGCGTTCAAACGGACGCTCGTCCAGCGTTCTCACCGGACGCTGGGCTGGCGTTGGAGGAGGACGTTCGCGCTACGCGAATGGATAATGGAAAGGGCCGGCAACTTGCCGCGGCTGCCCCTTTCGTACCTTTTTGTACTTTGTAACAGAGAACGGTAACAGAGAACGATAACAGGTAACAGAGAACGTGAAACTGGTAATAGGAACTATAGGCAAGTGAATTGCCATAGCCAATGTAAGGAGATAGAGATGACTGGAGACAAAAAGACACTTGATAAATTGACGCCTCGTGAGATTGTCGCGGAACTCGATAAGTATATTGTCGGGCAGAAGAAGGCAAAACGGGCCGTAGCGGTGGCGCTGCGAAACCGTGTCCGCCGGTTGAAGCTGGCGCCCGAAGTGCGGGAGGATATTGCGCCCAAAAATATTCTCATGATTGGGCCGACCGGTGTGGGAAAGACCGAGATCGCGCGGCGGCTGGCCAAGCTTACCGGTTCGCCCTTCATCAAGGTGGAGGCGACGAAGTACACCGAGATCGGTTATGTGGGCCGCGATGTTGAATCGATGGTGCGCGACCTCATGGCATCCGGCGTTCAGATGGTGAAGCAGGAGATGCAGGATGACGTGAAGGCGGAGGCCGAAAAGCGGACCGAGGAGGCATTGCTCGACCTGCTGTTGCCCGGCGGCGGAAAGAAGAAATCCCGAAAAAAGAAAGCCGACGACGAGGATAGCGGGCCGGTGATCAAGCCGATGGGGTCTTTCCAGATGACCCGGCCCGACGGTTCAAGCGGTATCGCGGGGGCGGCCATCCATGTGGGTATCCCGTTGAAGACGCTTCTGCGCGGGAAAAACGAGGATGCCGAGGAAGAAGCCGACAAAAAAGAAGCGCTTCCCACCGGCGAGGAGGCCAAAGCCGAGGAAGCCCGTACCGCGACACGGGAAAAGTTGCGCCTGATGCTCCGGGAGGGCAAAATGGAGGATCGGCTCGTGGAAATCCATGTCGAGCGGACCCCGAACATTCCCACGTTTGATATGTCGGGCGGCGGTTTTGAAGAGTTGCAACAGAGCTTAAGCGGGCTTGCCAATATGTTCCAGAGCGGCGAGAAGAAAAAAGTGCTCCCGGTGAAGCGGGCGCGCGAAATCATCCTCGCCGAAGAGAGCAACAAGCTCATCGACACCGACCGCGTGAGCGATGACGCGAAACAGCGGGTCGAAGAGATGGGCATCATCTTCATCGACGAACTGGATAAGATCGCGGTGAAAGGCGACCGGGGCGGCCCGGACGTGTCGCGTGAGGGCGTTCAGCGGGACATTCTCCCCATCGTGGAGGGCGCGACCGTCAGTACCAAGTGGGGACAGGTAGACACCAGCCACATCCTTTTCATCGCCGCCGGCGCGTTCACGATGAGCAAGCCTTCCGACCTTATTCCGGAGTTGCAGGGCCGCTTCCCCCTCCGCGTCGAGCTCGATTCGCTGGGCAAAGACGAGTTTTTGCGTATCCTCACCGAGCCTAAAAACGCGCTGACCAAGCAGTACAAGGACCTCCTCGCCACCGAGGACATCGACATCACGTTTACCCCGCCCTCAATTGAGCGCCTCGCCTACCTTGCCGCCGACGTGAACTCCCGCCTTGAGAACATCGGCGCGCGCCGCCTCCACACCATCATGGAGACGCTGCTCGAGGAAATCTCCTTCGATGCCCCCGACATCGCTCCGGCGAAGATCGAAATCACGCCTGAGATGGTCAACGAGCGTCTCGCGGAACTGGCGAAAGACCAGGATTTGGGGAGGTATATACTTTAAGAAAGGGAAAGAGGTCTTCCGGGTAATTGGCCTTGTGACGGCGAGAAGGAATGAACCGCGAAGACGCGGGGCATCTTTGATGCCTTGGCGAATAAGGATGGCGTTTGCTGATAAGATAATCTGTCGGGTTTACGGGAGATAGGGAGTATTTGCAAAACAGGCAAACAGAAAAACGCGCAACTGTCGGTGAAAACCTTCTGCGCCTTATTCGCCTTAGCGGTTAAATTAACCGTTGTGTAAACGGGCTGGTTATCAATAGTAGTGAGGAAGTTAACCGTTAAGAGAACGAATAGCCGATAAACGGGGTTAAGTTTTTTGGGCGGAAGCCGACAATGATAAGAGGGAAAACCCGATTGGGAGGAAAAATTGAGTGTAAACAGTTTTGCGAGGACGGTGGATCTTTTGCACCGGGGGATGGACGCGGAGACGATTCGGCGTGAGGTGATTGCGAATAATCTGGCGAACGCCGGGGTGCCGAACTTCAAGCGGAGCGAGGTGAACTTCGAGAGCGAGCTCAAGAAGGCTCTCGATTCGGCAAAGAAGAGGCCGGCGCTGGAGATGGCCCGGAGCGATCCCCGGCATTTGACCAATGTGGTCGAGACCGACTACCGGGATGTGAGGCCGCGTATCAATCTGGACTATCTTACGACAGCGCAGGCCGATGGGAGCAATGTCGATGCCGAACAGGAAGTGCAGCTTCTCGTACAGAATCAGATGAAGTACAACCTGCTGGCGCAGGCGGTGGCGTTTGAGTTTAACGAGGTTGCGAGCGTGATGCGCTGACAACTATTGGCGCGAGGAGTATGGGTATGGGACTTTTCAATTCGATTAACATTGCGGGAACGGGATTGACGGCGCAGCGGATGCGCTCCGATGTGATTGCCGACAACATCGCCAACGTCAACTCGACACGGCGGTCGGACGGCGGTATGTTTCAGCGGGGCCGCGTGATCTTGAAACCGCGCGGCGCGGAACCCTACTGGCGCAGTCCTTTTCTGCCGGAAGGGATGAATCAGGGGGAGCGAAAGGGTGTGCGGGTCGCCGAGATCGAGAAGGACGATAGTCCGCCGCGCCGTGTCTGGGATCCGACGCATCCTGACGCGCTCAAAACGGGCGAATGGGAAGGTTATGTCGAGTACGCGAACATCGACATTGTTATCGAAATGACGGATATGATCGACGCGACGCGGGCTTACGAGGCAAACGCGCAGGTGATCGAAGGGTCGAAGGCTATGTTTCAGCGGGCCTTGGATATCGGCGGCTCCGCGAGATAAATAAGAGATACGTTTGGAGGGGATTATGCATTTATTGAAACCGGAATTGACGTTTGCGGCGCAGATGCCGCTTGCTACGACTGACGCGCTGCACTATAAGTCGGGCGCGTCTTTGACCCAGGCCGGGCAAGGGGCGGGTATCGCGGATATGGCGAAGACGATAGGGGCCGACGTGGTGGCTGACGCTTCAGGCAGGGGGAACGCGAACTTTGCGGACGCGATGCTCCGCGCTGTTGACACGGTGAGCGCCCAGCAGATGAACGCCTCGGCGCTGGCCGAACAAGCCCTGGTTGACCCCGATTCGGTGGACATTCAGGACTTAACCATCGCCCAAGCGGAAGCCTCGTTGTCACTCAACATCGCCAAAAACGTGTTGAACCGCTTGGTACAGGACTGGCGCGAAATTATTAATATGCGATAAACTGGAAATCTGTCCGTTGAGAGGTAGAGGAATGAACCGCAAAGGCGCGGGGCATCTTTGATGCCTTGGCGAATAAGGATGGCGTGTACCGGTTTGACAGGCTATCGGCTTTACAGGAAATATTGACATTAGAACGTGCAACTGTCGGTTATAACCTTCTGCGCCTTAGCAAGCCTTAGCGGTTAAATTGAGGCGTTATGTAAGCGGACTGGTTATCGTAGTAAAAGAAAGTTTTTATTTGAGATAAATGTCTTCGGAGGGGGGATATGAACGAGTTTATTCAGAAGGTCGTGGGGTGGATTAAGTCCGCTTGGGGCGCGTGGTCGATGATGCAGAAGCTGATTCTGGCCGGGATTGTGGCGGCGGCGCTTATCGGAGTTGTCGCGCTGGTCGGGGTGTCGTCGAAGCCGACGATTGCGCCGGTGATTGACGCGCCAATTACGGACGAGGCGGCGCGGAGCCAGATCGTTACGCGGATTAATCAGGAAGGGGTCAAGACGATTGTCTCTTCGAGCGGGGTGGTTTCTGTCGAGGACGAGGAGACGGCCCGGAGGATGCGGTCGATCCTCATTCGGGAGGATTTGATTCCGCAGGGGACAGACCCATGGGCGATTTTTGACCGGGACCGGTGGACGATCACCGATTTTGAGCGGGACGTGAACTTTCGCCGCTCGATAACCGCGATGGTAACGGCGCACATCAAGTCCCTGGATGATGTTGACAACGCCAACGTGACGGTTGTGATGCCGGAACGGACGCTGTTTGCCGCCGATCAGAATCCGGTCACGGCGACGGTCATTCTTACGCCCCGGCCCGGCAGCGATATTCGGGAAAACAAGAAGAAGATCGAGGGTGTTCAGAAGATCGTGAAGTTCGCGGTGGAGGGGCTTGCCGATGAGAACATCGTCATCACGGACAGCAACGGCCTCGTGCTCAACGATTTTGAGGGGATGGCCGATTACGAGCGGGTCGGCATCATCGAGCGGGAGCAGAAACTTATCCAAAAACTGGAGGCGTCTTACCGCGCCCAGATTCTTAAACAGTTACAGACCACGTTTTCCGAAGACCGTGTCCGCGATCTCGCCGTCAAAATCGACATGGATATGTCCAAGAAGGAGATCGAGACAAGTCAGGTGCTCCCCTATGTGCGCCGTCCGCGTACACCGGGGCTTTCCTACGACGACTCACAAATATTTGACTCCGTGCTGTTAAGCGAGACCCGCTCGACGACTTCGTGGGAGGGTACCGGGTTCAACCCCGAAGGGCCCGCCGGAGTGGAGGGTCAGACCCCGCCCGCTTTGAAGGATATGTCAAACCTCGTGGGCAAGGTAACGCAGGAAACGGTAACGCATAACGAACAGCTCAGCACCGAACTTACCAGAGAAGAGCGTACGCCGCGGATTGACCGCGTGACGGTTTCGGTGAACATTGACGGCGTGTGGAAAAGGCAGTACGACGAAAAAGGCAACGTGGTGATCGAGGCGAACGGTAATATCGGCCGCGAATATGTGCCGCTCACGGCTGAACAGATTCGCGGCGCGGAAACGTTGATTCAAAACGCGATCGGCTACGATGCGGCGCGGGGCGACTCGGTGACGGTGCAGAATATCGAGTTTGACCGGACATCGCAGTTTGCCGGTGAGAGCGCGGCTATGCTCAAACAGAAGCAGTTCCGCATAACGGTGTTGCTCGCGCTTGCCGGTCTCGCGCTGTTCTTTGTCGGGTTTGTGGCGGTCAGGGCGATTCTCCGGGCGCAGGAGCTCAAGCGGCAACGGGAGGAGGCCGAACATGCGCGGCAAGCCCAGTTACGCCGGGAAGCCGCGCTGCTTGAGGCCGAACGCGAGGGTATCGACGCGAATCTTTCCGCCGAAGACCGGGCGTTTCAGGAGATTATCGCGAAGGCGACCGCCCTCGCCCGCGAAAAGCCGGCCGATGTCTCCCAGTTAATCCGAACGTGGATCATGGAAGAATAGGGGCAATCACGGGGCCATTTACTGTGATGACGTGTCGGCAGGGCCGGAGGGCCACTGTCTGCGGGCGACTGTGCTTCCTTCGGCGGCGTTGCCGCCTACGGGGCGCAACGCCGCCCGCAGGCAGCGGCCCTCCGGCCAGATAACCATACTAAATGGTACCGCATTGCTGGGACGGGGACTGTTTAGTTATCGTGTCGGCAGAGGGATGGTGTACAACATTCCGGTCATTTTCCATTATCCATTGCCCATTTTCCGGGGCTCTGTTGCGTTTATCTACCTTGAAACCTTTTGGGCACCGTGCCTCCGGAATGGTAAAACGCGCTCAACATTTCGCGCGCGGTATTGGGTGTCCCCCGGAGGAGGGAAGGACGCAGGGCATCGGCGTTTACTTTCCACTCGTTGCGAACCACAAACCTCACTAATAATATTTACCACGAACCACACGAACTTTTGCTTCGGGAGCGTTGCTGGACCCGTATTTTACCCGAAT
>JAIRNN010000051.1 GCA_031257995.1 Spirochaetaceae bacterium
AAAGTCGGCGAAAACGAAGATTCCGGCGGCTATAGCCTACACCTTGTCTTGGGGCAGCCCCCGCTCGGACGGGATGACGATAACGACGAGTTTTTCGGCGAAAAACGCTTCCAAACCCGCGCCACCGACCGGCTAACCGCCCGCTTTACAGCAAAAAAAGGGGTTCCAGCAAGCCTCATATATCCCGGCCAAAGATGGCCGCAGGAGAAATCCGTGCCGATTCGTGGTTATTTCGGGAACCAGCCTGTCGCGGGGATGGGGACGTTACGGGGGTCTGTTACTTTTATCTGCGGTGGAGCATTTTTTGGGCCCCGCACCGTGCCGCAGAAATGCCAAAACGCGCCAAGCACAACCATAGTTGTGCCCGTTTCGCGTACCGCAATGGGGACCACAGAGGGGATAGTGGAGGACCAAGCGGAGGGAGGTGCAGACGCGCCTTTAGGCGTAGACGTATCGACCGGAGTGCGCGTCTGGAGCGAAGGGTCGGTAACGAAGTAGCCGTGGCTTCCCCTTTTATATTTTCTTGTCAAAAGCACGATACGCCGCTTCCAAGCACCTCCACAGCAAGTGGTAGTAATGCGGCACGTTTTCTGGTAGAATGAGGTACAGTGTTTCTAAAATGTCTTGATATACTGGGTTTTAAGTCCTTTGCGGATCGTACGCACATAGAGTTCTCCGACGGGATAACGGCGCTTCTCGGGCCGAATGGGTGCGGCAAGTCGAATGTGGTCGACGCAATCAAGTGGGCGTTGGGTGAACAGGCATTGCGGGCCATGCGGGCGGAGAAGATGGAGGACGTGATCTTTAACGGCACCGAGACGCGGAAGCCCTTGGGCGTGGCCGAGGTAACGCTGACGCTGGCCAATGACACGGGGTTTCTGGCGCTTGACCGGCCTGAAATCGAAATTAAGCGGCGGCTCTACCGCTCCGGCGAGAGCGAGTATCGTATCAACGGGGACGAGGTGCGCCTCAAGGAGATACGGGAGTTGTTCTGGGATACGGGGATTGGAAAGGGCGCGTATTCCGTGATGGAACAGGGGCGTATCGACCAGGTGCTCTCCAGCAAGCCGGAGGAACGGCGGTATCTTTTTGAGGAGGCCGCCGGGATTACCAAGATAAAGGTGAAAAACGCAGAGGCCCGGCGTAATCTTGAGCGGGTCGGGGAGAATATTAGGCAAGAGGAGGGGATTCTCCGGGAGATCAAGCACAGTTACGATATGCTCAAGGTGCAGTCGGAAAAGACGCTGCGCTATCGGGGGTTGCAGCAGGAAGTGTTTAACGCCGATCTGGACATTCAGTTGCAGAGGCTCAAGCAACAGCGCAACAACCGGGACTCAAGCGCGGAGGGCATTGTCAAGAAGACTCAGGACCGCGACCGTATTGCCGCCGAGCTGGCGGAGACAAGTAAGTCTATCTCCGACAACATGGACGTGGTGAACGCGATGGAGGCGGAGCTTGCCGAGTCGCAGAAAAAGTTGTACGAGCTTGCCCTCGAAAAGAACAAGTACGAGATGGACGCGAAACATCTGGTTCAGCAGCGCGGCGATATTCGGGACCAACTGAACGCGAACGAGAGCAAGGCGCGTTTTCTGGAGAACCGTATCGAGACATTGCAGGATGAAGTGGACGCGCAAAACGATGTCGTGAGCGATATGCGGAAGAAGCTGGAGAGTGTCGACGAGAACATCCGGTCTTTCGAGAACAACATCAAGCTGGCTTCTACCCAGATCGGCGCGAACGACCAGAGGATTCGGGAAAAACAGGGCGACATCCTTCGTTATCAGAACGAACAGGCCGATGAGGAGCGGAATCTCGAAAAAATCACCGACGACATCGTGGCGGCTCTTGACGCGGGTTTGAAGGAGGCCGGATATTCGGCATCGGAGCGGAAATCCAACGAGGCCGCCTTCGAGGACAAGATTGCCCGGCTACGGACATTGCTTGCGGGCCGGAAAACGCTTGTCGAGGACTATATCAGGCTGGAAAAGCCCGTGGGTTCCGAGGAGATGCGGAAATTCGGCGCGTCTTTGGACGAGGCGGTTCGGGAAACCGGGGAGTTAGAGGCGCTTTTTGAGAAATACCGGGCTTCTACGCCGTCTTTTATCGACGAGTTTCTCGCGCCGCAAGGCATCATCACGCAAAAACGGACGATTGACGCGAAAATCCGCGCGATGAAGGAGAGCGCGGGGAACGCCAACGATGAAATCCGCGCCCTTCGCGCCCAAAACGAAGAACTGAATGTCAGGATCGGGGAGTATCGGCAGACTCTGGAGGATCTTAGGGTGAACCGCGCCCAGATGGAGGCAAACGCGAGGGCGGCGGAGGAGCAGGGGCGGCTTATCCGGCGACAGTTGGCGGAACAGGAGAACACGCTTAAGCTGATCAAGGACGAGATCTTTCTCGGCCAAAAGCGTTTTGACGAGACAAACGAGAAGTTAAGCGACACGGAGTCGGAAATCGCCAACATCGAGGTGCGCGGCAACAAACTTTCATCCGATATGGAAAAGATCGAAAAGGACATCAAGTGGCGCAACCGCGATCTCGAAGGCAAGCAGGATCAGATTCGCAAGAAACAGGACGCGCTGAATGCGGCCAACCACGAGATTGGCCGCCTTGATCTGGCCCGCGAACAGGCGGTGAACGAGATCGCCAACATAGAGGAGGCGTTTCGGGACAACCATTCCCGCGATCTTCTGGAATTCGAGGAGCGTATCTACCAGATAAGTGCCTCCCCGATGGAGTTGCGCGAGAATTTTCAAGCGGCTAAAAATGCCGTGCGCGAGCTGGGACAGGTCAACCTTATGGCCCCGGAGGAGTTTATCGAGGTGAAGGAACGCTACGACCTGCACACGGCGCAGATGGACGACATGAAACGGTCTCTCGAAAACCTCGAAAAGATCACCGCCGAGATGCGCGCCGAGTCGTCCACTCGGTTCGTCAAGACCTACAACACGATCAAGCGCAACTTTCACAATATGTTCCGCCGTCTCTTTGGCGGGGGGCGGGCCGAGCTTCGCCTTTCCGATCCCAACCACGTGCTCGAGTCGGGCATCGAGATCCTCGCCCAGCCGCCGGGCAAAAAGCTCGAAAACATCAATCTCCTTTCCGGTGGCGAAAAGTCGATGACGGCGGTCGCCCTCCTCTTTGCCACCTACATGGTGAAGCCCTCGCCTTTCTGTCTGCTTGACGAGATTGACGCGGCGCTTGACGAGGCGAACGTGAGCCGTTTCGTGCAGATCCTCCGCGAGTTCAGCGGGCGCAGCCAGTTCGTCGTGATCACCCACAACAAGAAGACGATGATCGGCGCGGGCTCCCTCTTGGGCGTATCTATGGAAGAATCCGGCGTTACGAAGATGATCGCCATCCGCATAACCGGCGAAGAAGAAGCGCGGGCCACCGCAATCGCCGCCGAAGCCGCCGCCTTATCCGAACACTTTGTCGAAGAAGATGTGGAAGCCGAAGACGGCTACGAACTACCCCCCGGCATCGACGACCCCTCCCTCGTAACCGAAGCCGATTTGCACCCATTGCGCTAGCCATCTACCGTGGAGGCACTTAGGCGCGGCGTGATATGAGAGGAACATTTAATCACCTGAACCTGTTCCAATAGACGTATTAAAAAAGTGGTCCGTTAAAGCTTACAGAAATACGGCCTATAAAACTAGCAGTCAGTCACCGTTGAAATAGCGGGTATTATAATTTATACTAAAGGCATAGTCGCCAAACGGGAGGGAGTCTATGCCCGCAAAGAAATACAAAGTTACTTTAACCCCTAACTCCGCCGAAAATAGGTGGTCTGTCTACGTAATTCCTTATGTAGCAATAAGTTAAGTCAATTTACGCCAATTTTCAGACTCCCTATTTAGGTAGTCTATTTTAAGCCGCATA
>JAIRNN010000088.1 GCA_031257995.1 Spirochaetaceae bacterium
GCCCAAAAATGGCTTCCGGCGGCGGCCCTCCGGGACTCAAAACGGTCTGGAAGGGACTCCAAAAATTCTACACCTTGCTTGACTGCCGCGTTTTGTTTGATTTTGCGGGTCAAGGTTAGGTTGTTGCGCGCGGGGAATTAAACCCCAAGAGATTAATAAGCATCGCTACTCAAAATATGCCAATTGCACAAATCGTCCGATTGCATCATGGTCAGCCTGCCCTCTGCGAATATCTTGATCGCATAGTCCGGATCATGACAACGACCATTTCATCTTTGCTCATATCAACTGCGGAGAGGATATCCTCTGATACAGGGATCGTCATAGTCTACGTTTTTTGTGGGAAAGCGACCTATTGACATCGCTCACCGCGATTCGTTAATCTTGTTACAACTGTGGTTCACGATCTAAGCATATTGCTCAAAACCGGGGTTTGGAAAATGTCCCGGAAAATTATCGTTTTACATGAATGTTGAAAGGAGGCCGGATATGGCACAAACGGGCAGTCAGACGAAGACGGGATCGCGCGGGGGCGCGGCATCCCGGCAAAGCGTGTTCATCGCGCTCTTTGCGGCGCTGATCTGCGTATCAAGTTTTTGGATGGTGCCCTTTATTCCGGGGATACCCATCGTATTGAAGAACCTCGTCGTGGTGCTGGCGGGGGTCTTGCTGGGGAGTTGGCGCGGGGCGGCGGCGGCGGTGCTGTACTTGCTCGCGGGCCTTCTGGGACTGCCTGTCTTTGCCAACGCGGGCGGATTCGCGGCGTTCCTCTCCCCTTCGGGCGGCTACCTTTACGGCTATGTCGTTGCCGCTTTCATAGCCGGGCTCATTGCGGGGATGCCGTCGATTCGGGATAAGAAACCGTCGTTGCTCTACGGTCTCCGCATCGTTGCCGCCCTGCTAGCGGGCTTTCTCGTGATCCTCGTGTGCGGGGGGTTGTGGCTGGTGGTACTGAACGGGAAAAATGCCGCGTCGCAATCGGCAATCGGGGTGTTTTTGGGCGGCATCGTCCCGTTTATCCCCGCCGACGGCTTCAAGTTCGCGCTTGCTATTCCGATCACCTTCGCGTTGCGCCCCATAGCGGCCCGGTATGTCAACCCCGGCTCATGACCGCTGTCCGTCTGTTGCACATCACCAAGACCTTCCGGGTGTTTGACGATGCGGCAGAATATTCGGGGAAACCGAAGGACACCGGGGAAGCATCCGCAGACTCGCCCGATAGAGAACCCGGAGGAGTGTTTTACGCTCTCCGGGACGTGTCCCTCGACATTGAGGCGGGTGTTTGTACGGTGATAACCGGTGCGAACGGATCGGGAAAAAGCCTCCTCATGGCGGTAATCGCCGGACTGGAAAATCCCGTCTCAGGCAATCTTGATGTCTACGGAAAAGTGGGACTCGTTTTTCAGGATGCGGACAGCCAAATCTTGGGAGAAACCCCCCGCGAAGATGTCGAGGTGGGCATACCGGGGGGTTTTCGTTTCGGGAAAAAAGGTGCGGCGGCGACAACGGACATCGTGGAAAAGGCGCTTGGAAATGTGGGCCTCCTTGCGCGGGCGGATTTTCCGTCCCGCTTCCTTTCCGGCGGCGAAAAAAGGCGGCTCGCGGCGGCCGGAGTCCTCGCGATGAACGCCGACATCATCATCTTTGATGAGCCCTACGCAAACCTCGACTACGGCGGCGTTGTCCAGACCAACACGGTGATCCGCGATCTCCTTGCGAAGTCCAAAACAGTCGTCATCCTCACCCACGAACTTGAAAAATGCCTCGCCTTCGCGCAAAGACTCGCCGTCTTACACAAAGGGCAACTCGTCTTTACCGGAAGCCCTGAGGAAGGACTTCGTCTGCCGCTCGAACAGTGGGGCATCCGCCATCCGCTCCGCGCCTATGCCCGGCTTGAGGACTTGTTATGGCTATGAAAAAGCGAAATAACATGAAAGAGCGGGAGACCGTCTTCCGCTACAAGAGAGGCTGTAGCGTCTGCCACCGCCTTCCCACACCGGTAAAGTTTGCGCTGATGTTGTGCGCCGCGCTTGCCGTGATGTTTATTCCATTATATGCCGTGTGTGTGGGCATCACGCTGACGGCAGCCTTCGCTTTCGTCTGCAGGTTTACGCCAAAAGAGCAAGTCGCCGACATAAGACCCGCGTTGTACTATGCGGCCTTTCTCTTCGTGCTCAACATCACCGCCAACCTATACGCTCTGTCCGCATCCGATGCCGGTCCCGCACGAACCCCTGCGGACATAGCCGCGATAGCCGTGCCCAACGCCGCATACATTCTCTACGCCGTCCGCCTTGCGCTTGTTATGCAGATCTCCGCCCTGCTTTTTCGCACGACAACCTCCATCGAGATCAAAAAAACCCTCTGCGCGGCGGAAATCCGCGTCCGTTCACTGCTCAGAAAATGCCCCCTCGCCAAAAACCTCCCGCCGGACGCGCGATGGGGAAAAAACGCGGCCCTCATGATCAGTTTCATCCCCGCCCTCTTTGAACTCTGGGAAAAACTGAACCGCGCATACCGGGCGCGGGGCGGCAAAAGGGGGCTCAAAAAATACCGCATCCTCTTGGTCGCGCTCATCGCCCTCTCATTTCACCACGCCTCGCAAAAAGCCCTGGCCCTCGCCGTGCGGGAAGTGTCCCCTGCGGGGAATTGAAAATGGAAAGTGGATAATGGAAAATGACAGGAGAGAACCGCTGTGGGGGAAGTCTCTCCCTCGCTCTAGACACGCGCTCCGGTCGATACGTCCACGCCTAAAGGCGCGTCCACACCTCCCTCTGGCTAGCTCAAACCCTACAAACCATTAGGTTTGTAGGGTTTGAGCCGTCTTCCGCTACCCCCTCTGCGGGTGGTTCCCCCCCCCCCCGCAACGTCCCCGGCCTTCATCACAGCCTTAACCACGAACCTCAACGGGCCTTTGGCCCGCAACCAAACGAACAGGCTGGTCTGTTCTGGTCTGTTCGTGTGGTTCGTGGGTTTTATTCTTTATCACGTTTACCCACAGGGGTTGCCCCCTGCGGGGAATACCATTCCCCGTGGGCCGCAACCGGGGGGAAGCCCCTGTGGGGCCGCGCTGCGCGGAATGACGGGGGTTATTGCGGTTCGTAAGGCCGGCGCACGATCACGATGCCGCTGCCCGTGCCGTTTCCGCCGTTCGGCGGGCTTTCACTTGCCCCTGCGCTGGCGGCGTACCACTTAAGTTCCCCGCTTATCGCGGACTGTGTGCCTGCACCTGCGCCGCCGGCTTCCCCGGCCCCGCCACCATAAAGTGGCGGCCCCCGCTGCCAAGGTCCACAACTCCCTCATCCTTCGGGAACGTCCCTTCTTCCGCAGACGTAGACCATGCTATACGACTGTGGTTTTCGCCGCCGGGACCGCCGTTGTTTCCTATACCCGTGTTCCCGTCGCCTCCTCCGCCGCCGCCTGCCACCACAAGAACCTCCACAGTGCCGTCCGCCGGTTTTCTGGTAAACTCCAGTTTGCCCTCCACCTGAGATTCGTTATCTGACGGCGGCGGAGGTACCCCGTCAAACGTATGTACCTCGTAGGTGGTACCGGCATCGTCAATAAGTTGCCGCATGCCGCCGGTTGCCATGAACTCGCCGAGGGACACCGTAGTCCTTTGCAAGGACGGGCAGGTGCTGTAACCGGCCTTGTTTATACCTGCGATAACCCCGCCTCCCGCTGTTATCCCGCTCACTCCGAACGTGTACTCTGCCGGCCCGCCGTTCAGCGTCCCTTTCCGCGCATTGGCGCCGCCGGCATTCAGATATATGTCACCCGTCTCAAGGTCAGGTATCCCCGGCTCGCCGAAGTCCAGTATCAGTGCCGCTGTCCCGTATGGGGTGTTGCTTGCCGTAAGTCTGGCAAACTCTGCCAGTTGCGCCCCATAGCGCGCCTTTGCCGTTTTCGGGCTCCCGGCGGCGGGGGCGCCGTTCCTCTGGACAGCCGCCTCCACACCGCCTTCCTCCGTTATCTCGCCCACATCGAGCGTGTACACGAGCGGGCTGCCGCCGGGATCGAGCCTTCCCTTTGAGATGCCGGAGTTGCCGCCGGAGGCCGTGAGCGTTATGTCTTCCGCCGCATCGAAGACCAGCGACAGTGCCGTTGTCCTCACCCCGCTTTCCGCCGTGACGAAGACCCGCCCCTTCCGCCGCGCCGGACGCGGGCGGGTCTTCCCCGCCCCCGGGGAGGAAATCGCGCAAAAAGTCACGGCCGGTAAAGGCAAGCGCGAACGCTTTGAACCCGAAACCCGCAACGCCGCGGGGGGAGCCGCGCTCCCTTTTTCCAACCGTCATGTCCTTCATATAACTCTCATTCATAAAAAGTATGAAAAGACGCTTTCGCGTCCCAATCATCTTGCATAATGCCCGTTTAACCGCCGCCGGCGGCTGCAACGTACACGCCGGACTCCCTGCGGCGTTCTCTCCGAACGCCGCCCCCAAGAGAAGCCCATTAGGGGCTGGTCAAGGTGAAACCGCTCCTTATGACGCGGATTTCCTTGAGCGGGGCCGAACTGTTGAAATACCGCGCGCCTCCACGTACCAAGTCTTGTCGGAAACCAGCTCCGGGATGATGCCGCTGATCTTCATCGGGGTGTTTTCGATGAGGCTGCCCCCTGCCTTTACCGAGATGGCGGGACTGCCGGGGGCCGCCAGGAACACCCCGGTGTTCTTCTCGTCTTGCGGCACGTTCGGGCCGAATACGATCTTGAGCTTGCCGCCGGCAATCACAAACGCGCCCCCCGGCGTGCGTATCAGGTTCGCCTTCCCGGCGGCGACATCCGTGAACGGCTGGATGTACGCGCCGCTCCCGGCGAGGCCCTCCACGCCCCGTCGATATACGGGATCAGCTTGCGCAGTTCGCCGGTGACGCGGGCGTGAAAGCTAATCGGGCGCGTCTCCGGCGTAACCGGCTCGCGAGCGCTGTCGAACGGGCCGTTCACCTTCGCGCAGACGGCAACCGTCTCCATGCTGGCGGCGAACCCGTCGCGGGCATGGCGCTCAGTCTCGTCAAAGAACCGGCCGGGGTTCGCGAGAAAGTCCTCGGTGTTCCCGGCAAAGCCTCCCCGTTCCCGCATGGCGGCGAGAATGTTCTCCCGCGTGAGCGCGGCCCCGCTGCCGGTACGGGCAGCGTACCGGCCCCCGGCACCCTCCAGATTGTTGGGGCAGAGTTTGACACGCGTCTCGTGGCGCTTCCCCGGCGCTTGCCAACAGGCAATCACTGTATAAATCAAGTATGTCCCCATCCATACTTTTATAGTATTCTTTCCTCCCCTTATGTCAAGTATGCGTAACATGAGCTGATAATTGAAGAGCCCGCTTTCAAGAGGGGGCTTGACACGCTTTTCGCGGGATATTTTAGAGCGCGCGGGGTTATGAGTAGCCGCGTATCGGGGGGAATTGAAAATGGATAATGATTGGCGGCTGCGCGTTTTTTGGAAGCCGCGCGTTCTGTAGCCAATTTCCCCGCAGGGGCGAACGCTATCTTTTTCATCCTTGCCAGAAGCATGGAAACCATTATAATGGTTGGGTGAAAAATGTCAAGCTTACGCATTGCCTCAAAATTAATCCAGCCGAAAAGGGGCCGGTTTCTCAAAACCACAACCTGGCCGAAATCAGACCGCTTCGGCCTGATCTCCCTCCTGACAACAGGCCTGTTTCATACTTGCCTTTTCACGGTTTAGTTTCAAGAGCCGTTCCACCGCCTGGTTTAATGCGGCATTCAATTCGACCGGATTT
>JAIRNN010000116.1 GCA_031257995.1 Spirochaetaceae bacterium
TAGGTGTTCCGCACCGGAGGAGGCAGGGTGTTCCGCACCGGAGGAGGCTAGGTGTTCCGGGCCGGAAGAGGCGGGGTGTTCCGCGCCGGAGGAGGCACGGTGTTCCGCGCCGGAGGAGGCACGGTGTTCCGCGCCGGAGGAGGCAGGGTGTTCCGGGCCGGAGGAGGCAGGGTGTTCCGGGCCGGAGGAGGCACGGTGTTCTGGGCCGGAGGAGGCGAGGTGTTCCGGGCCGGAGGAGGCAGGGTGTTCCGGGCCGGAGGAGGCGGGGTGTTCCGGGCCGGAGGAGGCGGGGTGTTCCGGGCCGGAGGAGGTCAGGCATGACGCTGGGCGGCGTTCAGGCGCAACGCCGGACAGGGTAGGGTCATCACCCTGTACAAGGTAGAGGCTCTGCCCTGGGCGGAGGCTCTCACGCGCGGGGGGCGAATGGAGAATGGATAATTGAAAAGGGATAAAAGAACATTATTTTAAGGAGTATAAAGATGAAACGTTTTTTTGGTATGGGTATCACGCGGGCTGTTCCGGCCCCGGACGGGGACACAGGCGGCGGGGCAGCGCCGCCCAACCCCAGTAACGCGGAGGCGGCGCTTGAGTACTTTACCCGGGGCAAGGCCGCCTTCAACAACAAGGACATAGACAGGGCCATAGCGGACTTCGGCGAGGCGGTACGGCTCAATCCCGGTTATGCGATGGCGTATCTTAACCGGGGGCTCGCCTACACTGACAAAGGGGACAGAGACAGGGCCATAGCGGACTTCGATGAACTGATACGGCTCGATCCCGATCATGCCGTAGCGTACTTTAACAGGGGGCTCGCCTACTATAACAAAGGGGACAGAGACAGGGCCATAGCGGACTATAGCGAGGCGGTACGGCTCATTCCCGATTATGCGGAGGCGTACCGTAACCGGGGGCTCGCCTACACTGACAAAGGGGACAGAGACAGGGCCATAGCGGACTTCGATGAAGCGATACGGCTCAATCCCAATGATGCCAAAGCGTACTTTAACCGGGGGCTCGTTTGCTATAAGAAAGGGGACATAGACAGGGCCATAGCGGACTACGGCGAGGCGGTACGGCTCAATCCCAGTTATGCGGTGGCGTACAATAACCGGGGCAACGCCTACTATAAGAAAGGGGACCTAGACAGGGCCATAGCGGACTTCGATGAACTGATACGGCTCAATCCCCATTATGCCGCAGTGTACTTTAACCGGGGGCTCGCCTACTATAACAAAGGGGACATAGACAGGGCCATAGCGGACTATAGCGAGGCGGTACGGCTCGATCCCCATTATGCGGAGGCGTACAATAACCGGGGCAACGCCTACGCCGGCAAAGGGGACATAGACAGGGCCATAGCGGACTACGGCGAGGCGGTACGGCTCAATCCCAATGATGCCGTAGCGTACTTTAACCGGGGCAACGCCTACGCCGGCAAAGGGGACCTAGACAGGGCCATACCGGACTTCGGCGAGGCGGTACGGCTCAATCCCGGTTTTGCCGCAGCGTACTTTAACCGGGGCAACGCCTACGCCGGCAAAGGGGACCTAGACAGGGCCATAGCGGACTACGGCGAGGCGGTACGGCTCGATCCCAATGATGCCGTAGCGTACTTTAACCGGGGGCTCGCTTGCTATATGAAAGGGGACATAGACAGGGCCATAGCGGACTACGGCGAACTGATACGGCTCAATCCCAATGATGCCAAAGCGTACTTTAACCGGGGGCTCGCTTGCTATAACAAAGGGGACTTGGCCCGCGCCCGCGCGGACTGGGAAAAAGCGTTGCGGATAGACCCCAATCATACTGGGGCGCGGAATAATCTTGAAGTTCTGCGAAGCAAGGGGGCGTAGGTATGAAAAGAAACGCCGCGTTGCGGTTTGCCGCAGGGCTCGCCCTCTGGACGCTTGCCTCGTGCCTCAGCGCGCCCGCGCCCATGCCGGAATGGTATCAGAACATGGAGGCCGTGTATCCGAGAGAGCGGTACATCGCCTCTCAGGGACGGGGGAGCGCCAGGGCCGAGGCGGAACAACAGGCGCTCGCCGGCCTCGCCGCCTACTTTGAGCAGGAGGTGAAACGGGAAGGGACGGCCTCTGTCTCTATGACCGAGCGGCAGGGGGCGGTCGAGAGAACGCGCCGGATCGAAGAGGCGATAACGGTTACGGTCAAGCGCAATCTGTCCGCGGTCCGGTATGCGGAGGATGCGTGGCGGCACCCGGCAACCAAAGAGTACATCGTGGTGGCCTACATGGACCGCGAGGAGGCGTGGGCCGTGTACAGCCCCCATGCGGAGAATGCCGCCGGCACATTCACGCAACTCTTTTACGGGGCGAGGAATGAGGGGGCGGACCCCTTTACCCGCGCGTTGCTTTTTGGCAAGGCGGAAGCCTACGCCGCCGGGGAAGCGTTTGTTACGGCGCGGGGCTTTGCTCAGGGTTTGTATCCGGCGCGGGCAAAGGCGCTGTTTGAAGAAGCCGACGCGGCCCTGTCGGCGTTGCCCAAAGAGGCTTCCGATGCCCGGCGGAACGCCAGCGTCTATCTGGAGTGCCCGCTTGACCTTGACGGCATCATCCGTAACGCCGCGATTGCCGCCTTGAGCGATGCGGGTTTTCCCATCGCCCGGGAAATCAGGAGCGCTCAGGCGGTATGCCTCATCCAAGTAACGGAGGGCCTCATGCGGCGGCCCGCGGGCACAGGCACGGCGTACCGTCCCAACGTGTCCGTCGGGATAACAAGCCGTACCGGAACGTCGGTGTTCTCGTTCGAAGCGCAAGCGGAGGTTCAGTCGGCGATAGATCCGGGTTTGGCCCGCAGCCGGGCATACGCCGCCCTTGCCCAAGTGTTCAGGGACGCGCTGACCGAACGTCTGCTCAAGGGGGAAAAGGGCAACGCTTAAGAAAGCGCTGATTTATTCAATCGAGAATAAATCAGCGCTCCTTTAATGCGGTATTTGCGAAATGAAATGAGCAAATACAGGCAACCTTTGGTTGCACGGAAGCGCGATTGCCAACGTGTTGGCACAGCGCCAAGTTAATCAGCGTTTCCCTAAACGCCGCCGTAACGGTGCGGTTTGAATTGAGAGAGGATGCCTTCCGGGAAACACCGCGTTTTTCAGGAGTTCCTATAAAGGCCCCGCGTCATAGGGACGGGAGGCCGAAGAAATCTTCACGAAGGAGTTGTATTATGAAGAAAAAGAGTCGTTTGACGGCAGCCGCCGTCGCTGCGGGGTACATCGCCGCTGGTATCATTGCTGTGTTTGCCGTTACGGTCTCGTGCGCGACCATGAAGGGCAAGGAACAGAAGGAATTGTCGAACAAGGGAACGCTGGACAAGATTTCCGCCCCGGAGTGGTATACCACGTACCTAAGAGACGGCAACATCATAGCGGTGGAGGCTTTGCCCGCGTTTAAGGACCGGTACTGCTTTATCGGCGAACAGCGCGGCCCCGATCTGGAGTTCTGCCAGGCATTTGCCAGACAGTACAGTGTGCAGGAACAGATGGCCGAAATGGTGCGAACCACGGTTGCGAGCGAGTTGAAGGCGGCGCAGGCCGGTTCGTCGGGCGGAGTGGAAAACGAGATCGACAACTTTGTCAACGTGGTGGCGAACACGAGCTTTTCAGGCGCCCAGCGGACAGGGGACTGGTGGCGTTCTATCAGGGAGTATGACCACGACCGGAACGGCGCGTACGAGGACTACTACCAAGTCTATGTGTTCTACACCATCCCCAAACAGACGATGAATCAGGCGGTCAGCCAAGCTATGGAAACGGCGGCCAGCAAGGACTCGGTGCTCTACGATATTACCATTGCTCTGGCAAAGCGGATTCTGCTGGGGGATTATGACCTCAGGAGCGGTGAGCCCGTCTCCGTATCGGCGGCCGCGCCCGCGGCGGGCACCGGGAAGCTCAGCCTGTTCAGCCGCAACGACCCGTCCAACTTTATCTCAATGGTGAAGATCTTCAAGGGCACGGAAGCCAGAGGGGAACCCTTTCTCATCGACACCAACCCGATAAGGCCGGAACGCAAGGCGGAGTGGAACCTGCCGGAGGGTGAGTACACGGTCGCCCTGTACTACAACAACTCCGACAAGGAGTGGGGGCACGCCCGCGTGTCGGTAACGGCCGGGGATGTGTTTTCCTCGGAAATCCGTACCGACTGGTCGTTCAGTTTCAAAAAGTAACGGTCGCGGGGCCGCGTCCCGCCGCTTTGCGTGGCAAGCTCAACGGCGGGGAGGCGCTCCCTCTAGGGGGAAGCCCTTAGGGAAGCGCTGATTTATTCAATCAAGTTAATCAGCGTTGCCTTAGGGGGCCGCCGCCGTTTTGTGTAAGGAGAAAACATGAAAAAACCTTTATTATTGACGCTCGTTTTACTGGCGGTATGCGCTGCCGTATTCGCGGGCGGAGGCGCGGACGCTGCGGCGGAGGACGGGGCGAAGACCGCGCAGGGAACCAAAGGGGCAAAGAGTATCTTTATCAATCCGCCTGAATTGGCCGGTTTTGATTCAGACGCTTCCGCGCTGCTCAATGCTGTGGTGGACAGCATTCGCCGTAATTTTATAAATTATTCGGGAATGAAGGTCAGCACTGCCGGGGACGTGCCCGACTATTTCCTCAACGGAAGGTTGGAAAAACTGTCCTCCGGGCAATATACGATCATCCTGACCGTGGACGCGGAGAAGAATGAGGGCGCCTTTGAAGCTATGGCATCGTCCGCCCTCCATTCTGCCACCACGCTGGATAAACTGAAGTATGGCTCTGCCGTGAATCTGGCCACGCGGGACCTTTTTGACAGTCCCAATCTGGGGGTGAAACTGACTGCCGCGCAACGCAAAAAACTTGAGGAAAACGTGAACACCGAATTGGCCGAAGGCGGCTTTGCTGCGGCCAACGCCGCAACGTCCGAAACATCGTTTGGGCGCGAGCAATACCGCAATGTAGCGGAGGGCCTTGGCCAGAGTCTGGCGGGGACGGGGAGACAGCTCTCCGTATCCGTGGAGGCGTTTGTGCCTCCAAAGTTTGACGCTCCGGTAAATCTTGCCGCGCTCACGTTTGCGCCGCCCGCGATACGTACCCTCAGCGGGGCGACCACGGTGGCGGAGATGCGGGGCGATATTGCCCGCTCCAATGAGATGCAGAGGGCGAACAAGGCGGTCATTGAGGAACAGCAGCAGGAACTCATCCGCCAGCGGGATGTCATCCTTGTCCAATGGCAAAACTTCCTCGGCGATGTCGACAAGCAGCGCGAAATCCTCCGCGAGGAGGAGCAAAAACTCCTTCGGGAGCAGGAGAAGCTCGAAGCCAGTCTGCGGGAGGGAGAAGAGTTCTACAAGGCGCATCCGCCTTTCCGAATTCTCTATAACAATAATCCGGAGATAGAGATTGATTATGAAAGAGCGACGGCGGATATGCGGTTTGAAATCGCCGCCGAACCGACGAGCGTCAAGGCTTTGGCGGACAGGTTAGATCTGCTTGCGGAACTGAACAAGAGTTTCGCAAGTGTCAACGGGGCGTTTGAAGACGTGAACAGGACTATGGCTGCGGGGTTTGTCAAAGTCGAGGCCGCAATGGATAAGGTAAAAGACGCGATGGAGAAGGCAAATGCGGCCGGGTCAAGCTTATGGGAAGCCTATAGGGTTGTCCCCGTGTCCACCACGTCAACGGAGTGGAAGGCGCCGCCCGGCAAGGAGGAGCGCGGGAGGCCGCTCAAAACGTCTTGGCCTGTGGACTATTCCCGGAGATTTGCGCTTACCGTGAGCCTGTTAGCCGTCAGGGACGATGGTGATTTTGATGTCATTGAAAGCCAGCCGTTGTCCCTCCTCTGCGACACTTCATGGAACGGCCCGCTCAATCCTGAGTCTGCTTTTGTCCGGAGTTCTTTCAACAACGTGAATGTTAACAAGCTCGGCGAAGGCCGTCTCGTGGTGTGGGTAGGAGCGGTAAACGGCGTGGACGCGAATGCGGCAGCGCAGTCAGGTTACATCGAGATTATCCCGGATGAGGCGCGGACTGCCGCTGTCGTGAAGCGGATAGCCTCGCGGACATCATGGCGGCGCTTCTGGTCTGATACCAACCGCTTTAACAGCATAGGTGTTGCTGCCGGCACAACGATGGAACCTGTTACTCCGGCGTTTCTGGTGTCCCCGAAGCTGACGTTTTCGCCTTTCTCCCGCTTTTTCATTGAAGCGGGCTCGGACATCGGCTTAATCCACGGGGAGCGGGACGTACAAGATGTCGGGTATCTGTCGGTTGCCCCATATCTGCATTTGAATCTTTTCACGGGAGGCGTCGACAAGTTTGGCGGTTACGTGGGCGTAGGGGGCGGCGTGAGTTTTTCGCAGTATACCTATCCGTCCGAATCGCATATTGATCCGGTTACGGTGATTACGCCGACGGTTGACGCGAATATGGGGATGCAGTTTAAGTTCGCCCGTTCGGTCATCGACCTGCGCTCGACGATTAGAACCAACTTTAAGGGCCTTGACCTCCGGCTCACGCTGGGCTATGCATACCGGTTTGGCTATTTTGCGGCGCGTTACGGCGGCAACCCCGCCCATTTGACTAATCAGGGGACGAAGCAGAGGTAAATATGAAGAAAAGATATGTGGTACTATGCGCGAGCGCGCTCATCGCGCTTTTTGTGACGGCTTGTGCGCTTGACGGCGGCAACCTTGTGGGCCCTGCCGGGGGCTTTGTGTTCTACGACAAGGGCAGTTACTCAGACGGCTGGCGTTATTTGGAGTGTGCGCCGGAAAACGCCGGAGAGGGTACGTGGGATGAGGCAATGCAATTGTGCGAAGACTATAGCCACGGCGGCTATGACGGCTGGCGTATGCCCGACATAGATGAGCTTGAAAATCTGTTGGACGGCGGACACGGTTTGCCCGCGTTTAATAACGGGGTCTACTGGTCGTCTTCCGAGGAGGGCTCATCCGCAAAGGGCATTCAGAACGGCGACGACCCGGCTCCGTCTGGCAGCAGTCATTCCAGCGGGAAAGTTCAAGCCCCGGCCCTCTACAGTAAGAGCGGCAAGTATTGGGCGCGGCCTGTGCGGCAGTTTTAGAGCAATCTCGTACGGGGGCTGTCTCCCGTGGAGGGGGCTGTCCCCAGCGGAGGGGGCTGTCCCTTGCGGAGGGGGCTGTCCCCTCGCGGAGGGGGCTGTCCCTGCGGAGGGGGCTGTCCCTTGCGGAGAGGGCTGTCCCCAGCGGAGGGGGTTGTCCCTTGGCGGAGAGGGCTGTCCCCGTGGAGGGGGCTGTCCCTTGCGGAGGGGCTGTCCCGTGCGGAGAGGGTTGCCCCTGTGGAGGGGGCTGTCCCCTCGCGGAGGGGTTGTCTCCAGCGGAGGGGCTGTCCTTGCGGAGAGGGCTGTCCCTTGCGGAGAGGGTTGTCTCCGCTGGAGGGGGCTGTCTCCGCTGGAGGGGGCTGTCTCCGGCGAGGGGGCTGGCCCCGTGGAGGGGGCTGTCCCTTGCGGAAGGGGCTGTCCCCTGTGGAGAAGGCTGTCCCCTGTGGAGGGGGCTGTCCCTTGCGGAGAGGGTTGTCCCTGTGGAGGGGCTGTCTCCAGCGGAGGGGGCTGTCCCCTGTGGAGGGGGCTGTCCCCAGCGGAGGGGGATAGCGGATGACGGCGGGGGTTTTGAGCTTTGCCCGGAGCGAAGGGGGAGGCCACGAAGCAGCTATGGCAACATCGTTGCCACGACTTCCCCCAACCAGTCCCATAATTTTCAATTGTCCATTTTCCATTTGCGCAGCGCATCCCCCCTTTCCAGACCGGCGGTTTTCCGGTATAGTGGGCTCATGCGTGTATACAATTTTTCTTCAGGGCCGTCTGTGTTGCCGTTGCCTGTACTGGAGCGGGCCGGAACTGAGATGTGCGACGCAAATGGAACGGGGCAGTCTGTTATGGAGATGAGTCACCGATCCAAAGACTTCAAGCCCATCATCGAAAAGGCGGAGGTGCTTCTCCGCAAGATCATGGTGATCCCTTCGAATTATAAGGTGCTTTTCTTGCAAGGGGGCGCGTCTACCCAGTTTGCGATGGTGCCGCTGAATCTTGCCGGGGTCGAGCCGGGCGAAAAACGGAAGTCCGCGTCGTTGGTGGAGACCGGTATCTGGGCGAAGAAGGCGTTGGATGAGGCGTTGAAGTATGCCGATGTCGAGGTACGCGCGTCCTCGAAAGATGCCGCCTACAATTATATCCCCGCCGCGCCCGCGCCGAACCGGGATGATTCCTACTATTATATCTGCCTGAATAATACCATCGTTGGCACCCAATGGGACGTGCTTCCCGAAACGGGGTCTGTCCCCCTCGTGGCGGACATTTCCAGTTGTATCCTTTCCGCGCCGCTTGACGTGAGCAAGTTCGGCATTCTCTTTGCCGGGGCGCAGAAGAATCTCGGCCCGGCGGGTGTTACCGTGGTGATTATCCGCGACGACCTCTTAGGCCGTGCGCCGTCTTGGACCCCGGCCATGCTCCGCTACGAGACCCACGCGAATGAGGGCTCAATGTACAACACGCCGCCCTGCTATCCCATCTACATCATGGGCCTCGTGCTTGAGTGGGTCGAGCGCGAGGGCGGGCTTCCCGTCATTGAGCGGCGCAACCGCGAAAAGGCCGCCTTCCTCTACGATTATCTCGATGCCTCCGCCCTCTTTCGCCCCGTTGTGCAGCCGCTCCACCGGAGCATCATGAACGTTCCCTTTATTACCGGGAATGATCTTCTGGATAAAGAATTTCTCGCCGCCGCTGAAAAAGCCGGACTGGTGAACCTTGCCGGCCATCGCCTTGTCGGAGGCATAAGGGCGAGTATCTACAACGCGATGCCGATAGAAGGCGTGCAAAAGTTGGTTGATTTCATGAAAGATTTTGAGGCCCGCCATGTTTCGCGTTAAGACCCTGAACAACATCTCGCCCAAAGGATTGAAATACTTTTCCATCGACCGTTATGAAGCGGGGAACAATGTCCCCAACCCCGACGCGCTACTCCTCCGTTCCGCCGACCTCCACGGCGTTGACATCCCGAAATCGGTCGTCGCCGTAGCACGTTCCGGTGCGGGGGTAAACAACATCCCGGTACCGGCCCTCACCGAACGCGGTATTGTCGTTTTTAACACGCCGGGGGCCAACGCCAACGCAGTGAAAGAACTCACCCTCGCCGCCCTCCTCCTCTCGTCGCGCAAAATCACGGACGCGATTCTTTGGGGACAGTCCCTTGCTATGAACGTAAAACAGAACGGAAAAGAGAGTGGGGGCGCGGGCGAACTTTCCCGCCTTGTCGAAAAGGAAAAGAACAATTTCTCAGGCCCGGAGATCAGGGGAAAGACCCTCGGCGTGATCGGACTGGGCGCGATCGGGGTAAGCGTCGCCAACGACGCGCTTTCCCTCGGCATGGACGTGATCGGCTACGACCCCTTCATCTCGGTGGATGCCGCTTGGTCGCTCTCCCGCGCCGTTGGCAAGGCCGACTCGCTTGAAAGCCTCCTCTCTGCCTCCGACTATATAACGATCCACATCCCACTCACCGCTGATTCTCGCGGTATCTTGAACGATGACCGGATCCGCAAGATCAAAAAAGGCGCACGCCTCCTCAACTTTGCCCGTGGGGAACTCGTTTCTGAGCCCGCCATCCTCGCGGCGCTCGACGAAGGCCGCGTCTCCGTGTATGTTACCGACTTTCCCACCCCGGCACTCCTCGCGCACCGGAACGCCCTCTGCACACCCCACCTCGGCGCGTCAACCCCCGAAGCGGAGGAAAACTGCGCGGTGATGGCGGCGCGTCAGCTTGTAGACTTCCTCGAAACCGGCGCCGTCCGAAACTCGGTGAACTTCCCCGTCTGCAAACTCGACAAACACACCGGCCACCGCCTCCTCATCATGAACCGCAATGTGCCCAACATGGTCGGCCAAATCACCTCGATGCTCGCCGCGTCAAAGATCAACATTATGGACATGATCAACCACCACCGCGATGGTTTCGCCTACAACATCATCGACACCGAACAGGAAACCTCCCCCGTCATCGTCGCGCGACTCCAGGGCATCGAAGGTGTCGTCCGCGTCCGGGCCATCGAAGAAGCTCCCCGTTAGGAGAACCGCAGATCGCGCGGACAAACACTGCGGGCAATTTTTCTGCCATAGTGCTTCTGAAAATATAAGGAGGGGGACACCCACGCAGATAAATGCAACAGGCCCCATCTTCCCCCTACGGGGAATTGAAAATTGATAATGGAAAAGGGAAAATGATAAGGCTAGTGGGGGAAGTCTCTCCCTCGCTCCAGACTTGCTCCGGCCTACGGCCTGCACAATTTTTACGCTCCCCCTCCTCCAATCCTCCTCTGCGGGGCACCTAATGCCGTGCGCGAAACGTTGAGCGCGTTTTTACTATTCCAGCGGCACGGTGTGGGCCCCATAAATGTTTTATTGTAAATAAATGCAATAGGGCCCCGGCAGCCCCCGCAACGCCCCGCCCCTATCCCTGACCATGATCCATTTTCAATTGAGCCTGTTCCAAAACCCCGAGCAAATCTTAGAACAACCATACTTACAGCGAACTTTCAAGAAAATTTAACCGCTAAGGCGCCCATTTGCCGAGCCCAAAACATTGAGGGCGTTAGCGCGGTTATGCAGCATGGCGCGGCGCCAGTAAAGGCGGCGCTTGGATACCAGTTTCGGCACAGCGGGACTGAAGGCGCGGAAGGTCTTTAGGCAGCCGCGCCTTTTACCGCCGATCCGTCTGTTTTGTCAGCCTTCACAGAAAGCCGCCTTCAATACTGCTGGTAAAGCCAACCGGCTGTCAAACCAGCGCGCCTCCATCCTTATTCGCCTCAGCGGTTTACTAACCGCCTTCGCCTTTGCGGTTAATTCCTTATCTCTTTGTCAACTGAGCCTGTTCCAAAACCACGATTTTTTCACCTTTTCGCCTTTTTTTCGTGTCAAAATAAAGCAAACGGGCTAACAACCGCATATATATGTACGAGGTTATAATATATGAGGAAAAACAGAGAGTTGGCGGAAAACGTCTGGTATGAGGTGCGGACGGCGGTTAATATCGAAGAGCCCTTGTTCCGGTTGCCGGAGGCGAAAGCGCTGCTCCACCGCGTACTCCGTGAGACAAAAGCGCGTTACGGCTTCGAGATGCGCGGGCTCAAGCTTGAGGGAGCGTGGCTCACGTTTTACATCAAGCCCGACAACGGCCTCAAACTGCCGAAGATAATGCAGTGGTTGAAGCAGACGTTTTCGATCCGCTTCAACATGCTGACGGGAAGAGCGGGGCACGTCTGGGGAGAACGGTACGAGTCGGATATCTTGTGGGGAGGGCCGCCTGAGGGGGCAGAGGAAGTTGACTGGGCGGCGGTGGAAATATCGGCGAAAACGAAGATACCGGCGGCTATAGCCTACACCTTGTCTTGGGGCAGCCCCCGCTCGGACGGGATGACGATAACGACGAGTTTTTCGGCCAAAAACGCTTCCAAAACCGCCCCTCCACCCGGTTAACCGCCCCGGATAACGCCCCCGGATCACGGCCAAAAAGGAGTTACATACAGCCTCAATCACGTGGGCCACGGATGGCCAGAGGAGAGGTCTGCCCAACACCGCAACATGAGGTTGTGAAACCGGCTCATTTGCGTAATCTGCGGTCCCCCGTGACTAAAGCCGTAATGAAGTCCGTGATTAATGCCGGGGCGTTGCGGGGGCTTTCCCCTTTCGGGGAAATGGATAATTGAAAATGATCTGATTTTGAAGGCTGCTGTCGCGTCCTGGTGTAAAGTTGACACATAAGGAGTCGTAAAGATGAAAGATGTGATACGAAAAGCGTCAGCGTTTAAGCTAAGTCTAGTGGAGGACGTGGCCTACGGGAAGTACGGGAGCTTTGAGGAAGCGGGGCGGAGGGACGGGATACGCGGCAGCGCGCCACCGGACCGGCGGGTCAAGCGGTACGGACGGGGGATATTTTGCCCAAGAGGATAAAGGCAGAAACGATGAACGGGATCGATGGGATGAAGGCGGACCTTGCCAACGTGCGCATGGATTACTGCCTTGAGAGCGCGTTTTTGGAGACAGTCTGACGGAAACTTGGAACGGCCACGGAGGGCTTAAAAAAAAGAACGTTATAACGCTTGCCGGATTGCGAAAGACAAGGGGGACAGCATGAGATGCCCGATGAGCGCAGGGCGGCTGTGCCGCAAGCCGGGGATGAGCCGGCAGAACTGTTACAAGGCCCGGAAACAGAGGCTGCAGGAGGAAGCTGTTTCACCTGCCGGGGCCGAAACCGGCCGAAGAAAGCGCAGCCATAGGCCGGGACCAGTTTTTCGGGGTGTTACGGGAAAAATGGCTACCGCTTGACAGGCATCCCGCCGCGCCCCGGACAACGGACAGCCGGCACAGCCTGCCGGTGTTCTACAATCCGGTCAAGGATATGGAGCTTGACGACCCCCATCAGGTACGGGCAAGCGGCATCACGTATATCAGAACCGATGAAGGCTGTCTGTACCTGTCGCCGATGACGGACTTGCGGTCCCGTAAGGCAGCGGGTTGTCACGCCAGCGGTACGCTGGACGCCGAAGGCGCCCTTTGCGCCTTGAAAATGGCGCTGGCGAACCTGCCCGGGGGCGCTTTGCCGGCACGCCATTCGGATCGCGGCTGTCAATATTGTTCGCTCTGGTATGTTGAGGAGCTTGACCGACATGGCCTTAGGATGAGCATGACGGAAGAGCTTCACTGTTACGAAAACGCCCGTGCCGAAAGGTTAAACGGGACTTTGAAACAGGAATACGGGCTGGGCATTTCGTTGCGGAGTAAAAAACAGGCGATTCGGGCGGCAGATGAGGTGGTGTTCCTTTACAACACCAAACGCCCTCATTGAGCCCTTAATTTCGAAACGCCTGAAAATAGGCGCCGTAAGGCCGCATGAAAAACTGTCAACCTATTTCAGAACTTGACAATCGACGCTTTTCTGGAAAACGGCGCCCAGGCGACGGCCGTCGAGGTAAAGGCGAAACTCCAGAAAGCCGATGTGGACGGCCACGTGAGCCGTATGGAAAAACTCCGCAGATACGCGGATTTGCGCGGCGACCTGCGGGACTATTTCGGGGCGATGGCGGCCACAGTGGTAGCCGAAAAGGAACAGGATTACGCGCTGGAAAACAGTTTTTACGTGATAGAGCCGTCCGGTGAAGACGTAAAGGTAACCGAGCCGGATTCCAATCTCAGGGGTTGGTAAAAGTGCGGGCACTGGGCGGTGGTCTTGCGTTCTCCGCTGCCACCTCTCCTTTAGCACAGAAATTAATCACAGATGAACACAGATTGGACAGATACACACAGATTTTTCACACCGGAACCCTCTTAATCTGTAGAAATCTGTGTGCGGACATCTTCGTCCGTTCATCTGTGGTATCTGCGGTTCTTTGTGATTCATCATGTCCGGCTGTGGTTACATGTGATAAATGCCGTAATTTAAAGCCGGGGGCGGCTTTTTGAAAGGGCCTTCTCTTCCGGTTCCGACAGAAAATAGTGGTTTTTAAGGTAATTGATGTTTTCCCTGAAGATAAGCGTATGGGCGATTTCTATATCCCGCTGCCGTTCTCTGATTTTTGATTCCAGAATGGTCTCCAGCGTCCTCACGGCGGTATAGCCTTGGAGTATCGGATCCTGAAACACAATTGCCGTGAGGAGTCCGTTTTCCAGACATCTCAGAGCATGGTCGTTGACATCGTGCAACAGAGTGATCGTCCGGCGGTAATCGCAGGTTTCAAGCCCCTCAAGAAAGCCGTCGGTGTAGGCGGGGACAAAATACACCGCATCCACCCTGCCCTGGCTGCTCTTAAGTAGCTGTTTGATCTGGATGTCCACCCCAACGTCCGTCTTCATGTTGATGTATTCCACCCGGCTCGCGACAAAGGGATACCGGTGGTCGATCACCTCAAGGAACCCCCGGATCCGCTTAGCGTTAATATCGGGGCCGTCGGTCATGCGGTCTACATCCTCGTTCACCCCTATCACGAGAACCTTTCCGGTACCCTTGAGCCTTAAAGATTCCCCGATAAAATTCGCCGCAAGCCGTCCGCCGTCGGGATAATTCGCGCCGATATAACAGAGCCGGTTTGTTTCGGGATCGTCCACATTGTAAAAAACATAGGGAATGCCGGCTTTTTCGGTCAGTTCTATGATTTCTTTCATGCGGTACATCCGCATACAGAGAAAAGCGGCGGCGTCAAGCCCGTTTCGCATTTCCCGCTTGAGTGTCGCAAGATAATACTCCGTGTCGAAATCGGGTATCCTGAAAAACCGAACCTCATAGTTAAGGGACTCGATGTACTCGGCGGCACTCCGGACACCCCGCTCGATGTCGTCCCACACAAAGGACGGAAAGGTGGAGGTAAATACCGCGATGATCCTCGTTTTGTTCCGTACCAGAATCTGGGATGCCCGATGAGGCACATAGGATTGCTTTTTCGCATAGTCAAAGATACGTTTTTTCAGTTCCAGAGAAACATACCCTGAGCTATTAAACGCCCGGCTCACCGTGATGAGGGAGATACCGAGATCTTTGGCGATGTCTTTCTGGGTAATACGCACTTGTGATTTATACTATTATACTGTTTTAGGCATAGAAATAACATCGGTGTTTTTAGGTAGGGGAAGTCTTCCCCTTCGCTCCAGCCCGCTCTCCGGTCGATATGTCCGCACCTACGGCTACGCCTAATGCGCGTCCACATCTCCCTCCGTTTGGTCTTACGCTATCCCCTCTGCGGCACCCGTTACCTCGCGCGAAACGTTGAGCGCGTTTAACCATTCCAGCGGCATGGTGTGGGCCCCAAAAATGCTTCGCTCCGGATAAATGCAACAGGGTCCCGGCAAGCCAGTTCTCCCCCTCCCCCCAAAAAAGCAACGCCCCAGGCATAAACGGTTGCAATCGCTCAAGTCATAAAAGCGCATAAAAAAACAGATTTTTTTTGAAAATTTTTCTTGACACGGTACAAAAGCCGTGATACACTACTCTATGATGTACGTACATCATATTATTATCAGGAGGAACAGATGAAGAGAAAAGAAAAAATGGGACGATTCGTTCTTGCGGCGGCGGTGCTGGTTATGAGTATGAGCCTGCTTGCCGGATGTAACAAAAAAGCGCAAAGCAGCGCTCAGGGCAGCCAGGCTGTCACTATTTCGTTGTGGCATTATTTTGGTTCCGATCAGGAAGCCGCCGGTCTCAAAAAATTTGCCGATGATTTCAAGAAGATTCACCCGGAAGTGACCGTGGACATCACTTTTGTGTCCCGCGAGGAACTGATGAACCAGTACACGGTGGGCGCCGTTTCCGGACAGCTCCCCGACATCGGCATGGTGGATTCTCCGGACATGGCCTCGTATGTCTCTTTGGGCGTGTTCGAGGACATCACCGACGAGCTTACCGCTTGGGGCGAGCTTGACAAATTCTATCCCGGCCCCTTGAGCAGCACCAAGGATGCCAACGGCAGAATTTACGGCCTTCCCAACAACACCAACTGCCTGGCTTTGGCCTGTAACATGGATATGCTCAATGCCGCAGGGCTTAAGAAACCTACCACTTGGGAGGAATTGGAAGCCGCAGCCGCCAAATTGACCAATCCGGCTCAACAGATCTACGGTTTTGCCATGAGTGTCATTCCCAACGAAGAGGGCACCTTCCAGCTCATCCCGTGGATTTACGCCGCCGGCGGTTCGGTGGCGAACCTTGCCTCTCCCGAAGCGATTCGGGGCATTGAGTTTATCGCAAATCTGGCGCAGAAAGGGTATATGAGTAAGGAAGTGGTCAACTGGACTCAGGGAGACGCCTTCAACGCCTTCGCCGCGGGGAAAGCGGCTATGGTGGAATCCGGCACTTGGCACGTTGCTCAAAATGTGCCTGACATCAAGGATTTTGAAGTTGAATACACCCTTCTGCCTAAGGATAAGAAGTACGCTTCGGTTATTGGCGGCGAGAATTTCGGCGTTTGCAGTGGAACCAAAAACAAGGCTTTGGCGGTGGAATTCCTTCAAATGATCTCTACGGCGGAGAGCGGCGCTTACTGGGCCGAACAGACCGGGAAGCTTCCTGTCCGCAGCGACTCCGCCCAGTTACGGGATATCTGGACCAAGGATAAGTATCTCTCCGTATTTACCGAGGGGATGCAGTACGCGGTGGCCCGGGGGCCCCATCCCGAATGGCCGAGTATTTCCAAGGTGATCTACACTTCAGGCCAGGCCGCCGTTCTTGGACAGAAATCTGCCCGGAACTCCATGACCGAAGGCGCAACCGCCATCGCCCCGATGCTGGCAAAAACGCCGGTGGCCCAGTAACCAAGCGGAATTCCGCCGGAACCCGAAAAGGAGGTTGTCCCATTGAGAGTGAGTTTATCGGTAAAAAGAAATGTCGAAGGCTACGCCTTCATACTTCCCGGCATGGTTTACATCCTTGCCCTCTTGGGATACCCCTTGGTGTACAACTTCGTTCTGGGCTTTCGGGACGTGGATGTAAGGACATTCAAAAGCGGCTCGGATGTGTTTGTGGGGTTTTCCAATTACCTCTATCTTTTCAAGGATCCGGTCTTTCGTCTGGTGTTCAGAAATACCATCTTCTTTACCATTGTTTGCATCGCGGTACAGTTTAGCATAGGTTTTCTCTTGGCCCTTTTCTTTTCAAAGAAATTCACCTTCTCAGGGCCAATTCGGGGGCTCATTCTCATCGCCTATATGATGCCCATGTCGGTTACCGCGCTGGTCGGCAAGAGTATGTTCGGCCAGATCGGGGTGATCAACGACCTGCTTTTCAAACTGGGCCTGATCCGGGACCTGCCCATGTGGCTTGCCAACGGGACAACGGCTATGGCGGCGGTTATCGCCATGAACTGCTGGGTGGGGATTCCCTTTAATATGCTACTCCTCACGTCGGGGCTCACCAATGTTCCCGCAGAAATCTACGAAAGCGCCGCTATGGACGGGGCCGCCGCATGGACGCGATTCTGGAAAATCACCATTCCCTGCATCCGGTCTTCGATTCTCGCGGTGCTGATGCTGGGCTTCATATACACTTTCAAGGCGTTTGATCTGATGTTCATCATGACATCGGGCGGCCCTCTCAACGCCACCGACGTGCTGGGCACCTATTCCTATCGGCTCTCTTTTACCGAATTCAAATTTTCTATGGGCTCGTCGGCGGCTATTGTGTTGTTCTTCTGCCTTCTCGTCATCGGGCTCTTTTATCTGCGTATGAGCGCTACGGAGGAACAAGGATGATTAACTATTTTTTTGGAAGCCGGGCTAAAAAAAGGAATACCTTGCTTTGTCTCGCGTCTCTTCTGGTGGTGGTCGTTTTCCTCTTCCCTCTCTACTGGCTCCTGTGTATGTCCTTCAAAACCGACACGGAATCCTTCGGGAAGATCGTTACCTATTTTCCCCACGAGTTTACCATCGAGCCTTGGCAGCGAAATCTGGGAGACAAAGACTTTCTCATATCCCTGAAAAACAGCTTTGTCATCGCCCTCTGCTCCATGGCGATTTCTCTGGTGCTGGGGATACCCACCGCCTATGGCATGGGCCGATACCGTGTGCCGGGTAACAAGGGCTTTCTCCTTACGTTCCTCGTTACCCAGATGCTTCCGGCATCCCTGATGCTTACCCCCATGTACCTGATATTCTCGCGGCTTAATATCCTCAACACCTACTTTTCTCCGGCTATGGCCATCGCGTCGGGTTCCATTCCCTTCATCGTGATAACCCTCAGGCCCTACTTCAGAAGCATCCCGACATCCCTGGATGATGCTGCCCGGATCGACGGTTGCGGGGTATTCCGCTCCTTCATCCAGATCATGATCCCTGCCATCAAAGTGGGCATTGTTACCGTGGCGACCATCTCCTATCTGGGAGGCTGGAACGATTTGGCCTACTCGATGACCTTCAACGTCAAGCCGGAAATGCGGCCCCTGACCGCAAATATTTACAAGTTTACCAACAAATACGGCACCAAGTGGAACTGTATCATGGCCTACGGTTGTATCCTCGTGATTCCTGTGGTGATCACCTTTGTGTTTTTGCAGAAGTATATTGTCAGTGGTATGACGGCGGGATCCGTAAAAGAATGAAGCAGGGCAAAGCAAAAAAACGGCTCAAAAAACGATTGTTTGAGGACGGAGTATACGCTTGGATGGAAAAACTCTTCGACGCCGTGTCTCTGAACCTTCTTTGGCTTCTCTGTTCCCTTCCTTTGGTTACCATCGGAGCATCCTCTACCGCCTTTTACTATACGATGGCCAAGGTGATCCGGGGAGAACGGGGTCATCTCTTCGGCGAATTTTGGCGGTCGTTCAGATTAAACTTTGTTAAGGCTACCATTGTCTGGATTGCCTTTGCCGCCCTGATCTTCCTGTTACTGGTCAACCGGAATATCAGCGCCGACATTGCCGGTAGCGCCGGGATCGGGGGTTATTTCGGCTTTTTTCTTCTCTGCCTCTATACCGTTATCGCGGTGCTGTTCTTGGGGGTGCTGGTATACGTTTTTCCGGTTCTTTCCCGGTTTTATATGGCCGTCCCCCAAGTGATAAAACTTTCCGTGTATATGTGTTTTCGTTACCTTCCCTATACCTTGGGGCTTTTGGCGATATGCGCCGGGGCGGCGGTGATGATCTCTTTTTTGCCCCTCTTGGTCATCTGCGTACCTGCGGGGGCGCTTTTCTGTTTTTCCCAGTTAATGGAATCTCTTCTCGTCCGCCATACGCCTGTAGATACGAAGGGAGAAGACCGATGGTACCTTGACCTCGCCCCACGGGAGGGAAAAAATACATAACCGGGATCGGGGCCTTTCCCCTTTATAAATTTTTTAAGGAGAGTACTATGTCATTTTTTACGAAAGAAGAGAATCGTCTCGTGTACCGCTACGATGCGGAAAAACTGTGGATAGAAGGCTGGGGTGAAAACAGTCTCCGCATTCGTTCCACCAAACTGCCGGATATGCCCGGAGGTTGTCAAGCGTCCGGTAGCGGGCTTGACGGGGGAAATGTCGACGACTGGGCACTGCTTCCTCAGAAGTTCTGCCCTGTCGAGATCACCATCGGTGATGACGGCGCCTCCATACGGAACGGCAGGATAGAGGCGCGGATATCGAATATCGGTCAGATCCAGGTCCGCAATGTCCGGGGAGAACTGCTTCTCAACGAGTACCTCCGCAGCCGCTTGGACATCAAAGACCGTACCTACAGCTCATTGGAACTGGAAGCCAGGGAATTCCGGCCTATCTCAGGCGGCGACTACCGCATCACCGTCCGCTTTGAATCGGTTTCGCATGAGGAAAGGATATACGGCATGGGCCAGTATCAACAGCCTTACCTCAACCTCAAGGGAACCGATCTGGAACTTGCCCATCGCAATTCCCAGTCCAGTGTTCCCTTTATGATCTCTTCCCTGGGATACGGCTTTCTCTGGAACAACCCCGCCGTGGGCCGGGTCTGCTTCGGGAAGAACATCACCACATGGGAGGCGGAGTCGTCGAAGAAGATCGACTACTGGATCACCGCCGGGGACACCCCTGCGGAAATAGAGGAATCCTACGCAAAGGCGGCGGGGACGGTTCCCCTGATGCCGGATTACGCCACGGGGTTTTGGCAGTGCAAGCTCCGGTATCAGACTCAGGAAGAACTTCTCGGCGTGGCCCGGGAGTATAAGAGGCGCGGCCTTCCTATCTCGGTGATCGTCGTTGACTTTTTCCACTGGCCCTATCAGGGGGAATGGAAATTCGATCCCGTCTACTGGCCGGACCCGGATACCATGATCGCCGAGCTTAAAAAGATGGGCATAGAGCTCATGGTCTCTATCTGGCCCACGGTGGACAGGCGGAGCGAAAATTGGCAGGAAATGCTGGAACGGGGCTTCCTCATCCGCACAGAGCGAGGCTACCGCATCGCCATGGACTTTCAGGGAAATACCGTCCACTACGATGCCACTAATCCCGAAGCCCGTTCCTACGTTTGGGAAAAGGCGAAAAAGAACTACTACAACAAAGGGATTAAAATTTTCTGGCTTGACGAGGCGGAGCCGGAATATACGGTCTATGACTTTGACAACTATCGGTATCACTTGGGGCCGAATATTCAGATCGGCAATGTCTACCCGCTCATGTACGCGAAAACCTTCTTTGACGGTATGAAGGCAACGGGGCAGGATCGTATTCTCAACCTTTTGCGGTGCGCTTGGGCAGGAAGCCAGCGTTACGGGGCCTTGGTCTGGTCCGGGGATATTCATTCCACCTTCGAGAGCCTCCGAAACCAGCTTGCCGCGGGGCTCAACATGGGTATTGCGGGGATCCTTTGGTGGACCACCGACATAGGCGGCTTTTTCGGCGGCGAAGTGACGGACCCGCATTTTCACGAGCTTCTTATTCGCTGGTTCCAGTGGGGTTGCTTCTGCCCGGTGATGCGGCTTCACGGCTTTCGGGATCCCATGAAGCCCCAGTACGGTTCCACGGGAGGCGCTACCTGCCGTTCCGGGGCCGACAACGAGGTCTGGTCCTATACCGAGGAAGTCTATGAGATATGCAAAAAATATCTCTCTCTTCGGGAAAAGCTGCGGCCTTATGTGGCAGAGCAGATGCGGACCGCCCATGAACGGGGCACTCCGGTGATGCGGCCCCTCTTTTACGATTTTTCCACGGACAAAAAGGCTTGGGAGACCGAAGACGCATTTCTGTTTGGGTCCAACTACCTGGTGGCACCCATCCTTTACGAAGGGGCACGGGAACGGGAGGTCTACCTCCCTGCGGGGCAGCACTGGACCGATGCCTGGACCGGCGAACGTTTTGAAGGGGGTCAGATCATCATGGTGGACGCTCCTCTGGAGAGAATTCCCGTTTTTAGCCGGGACGGTGCGGAGTTTTAAGAAAATATAAGGTACCGCTACCTGCCGTGGAGGCGAGGCGGGGACGGAGTAGTGGGAAATAGCGGGCACCCCCTCCTTTTCTATCTTTATCAAGGAGTTTTGAAACAGACTCAAAAATCTGTCGTAAATGAAGTTGTCCCAAAATCTCAAATTTTGGAACAGTCTCGCTTCTCAAAAACAAAACAACATGATATACTTTCTCTCATAGGAGAATACAATATGCTTGGAATGATAGTCGAAGAGGCCCTGGAGCGGGAAAAAATCTCAATTCTGAACAAGTGTGGATTGCCATGATGGAAAACCGTGAGCAATTTAAGAAAATCGACCGGAAACTCGCGGAATACGCCAAGGAAGCGGCCGAGCAAACGAAGGAAGTCAGGCAGATAATGGCGGATGTTGGCCGGAAACAGGTGGAGAACGCTGGGCAGTTGAGAAAACTGGATGAAAAGGTGGGTCGGGTGTGCGGCAATGCCGGCGGGTTGAACCGTTCATTGGGGGGACTGATCGAAACTCTTATAGCTACCCGGCTGTGGGAGAAGTTTCCTAACTACGATCTCAAACGTGCCTGTCAGCGGATTCCTCTTGACTACGAAAAAAGACAGGTAAGAACAGATGTGGATATTTTGCTGGCCGACACGATTGTGTGTATGGCAGTTGAAGCGAAATTGGAACTTACCGGCGAAACAGTCAGTCTTGTCCCGCCGTCTGAAAGATTTGAGCTCAAAACATGGTAACGTAATGGAAAAAGGCGTTTGTTATTTGTTTACCGGGCCTGAGATTGGCGAAAAGGCCGATGAGACGGCGCGTATCAGGTCGGCGTTGCGTGAGAAGTACGGGGCCTCGCTTGAGGAGACGACGTTCTACGCGCTGGAGACGCAGACGGGCGAGATGGCGGGGATCATGCTAAATGGGAGTCTCTTTGCCGAGGCGTGGCTCTTTATCATCAAAAACGCAGAGGCAGTCAAGAAGAAAGAGGACGTGAAGATGTTGTCGTCGGTGCTCGAAAATCTGGACGGCAACACGACGGTGATCCTCCTTTCCGATGAAAACGGCATTGACCGGACGCTCGAAAAGGCCGTGGGCGGCAACAAGAAAATATTCTGGGAGATGTTTGAAAGCCGCAAGCGGGAATGGCTGCAAAACTTTTTCCGCCGCGAGGGGTTCGCGATCACCGGGGAGGCTGTCGATACGATTCTGGAGATGGTCGAGAACAACACGGACGCGCTTCGTAGTCAGTGCCGGAACCTGTTCTTGTTCTGCGACAAAGCGCGGCCCGTCACAGAGGCGGATGTCGAGCGGCTGCTCTCCCATACGCGCACGGAATCCACGTTTACGCTTTTTTCAGCTATCGCGGGCGGGAATACGGAGCGGAGCCTTGAGATTCTGCACACGCTTCTTGACGCGAAGGAAAGCGCCGTTTCTATTTTTGCGGGGCTTCTCTGGTGTTGGCACAAACTCCGTGACTACGAGATGTTGCTCACGAGCGGTGCTTCCAACGATTTCGAGCTTAAAAAGATTGGCCTCTCCTCGCCGAAGATCCGGCAGGATTATGCCAACGCCGCCCGCATTTACGGTATGGCCGAGGTCAACCGCTGTATCGCCCTCACTGCCGAAACGGACGTGCAGATCCGCGCGAACGGTACGGCACTGGAACGGCTTGCGCTGGAATGGTACGTGTACAAGGTGGCGAAGCTCAAATTGCGGGTTTCATCACGGGGAACCACAGATTAGCACAGATTTAAGAGAGGGAGACTGTTTCAACCCCCCTGAAAAGATAGAAAAGGAGGGGAGGTCTCCCCACGCTACTGCGCCCTCCGCCATTCCTCTGCGGGAAATGGCGGAAGGAATTAACCGCTACCATTTACTGGGGTAACGTGTCGAGGCCGGAGAGCCGCTGCCGTAGAGTAGCTGTACTACATCAGGCGGCGGTGCCTCTTTCGGTAGTAACATCGCCCTCCGGCAGCGGTAACCCGACATAACACCACATCAAACAGTACAATACCTAAGATTTTTTCACTTTTCCTCCCTTTTTCGTCCAAAATTAAAGCAGGACGGCTGGCAACCGCATATATATATGTACGGGAGTATAATGTATGAGAGAAAACAGAGAATTAGCGGAAAACGTCTGGTACGAGGTGCGGACGGCGGTTAATATCGAAGAGCCCTTGTTCCGGTTGCCGGAGGC
>JAIRNN010000123.1 GCA_031257995.1 Spirochaetaceae bacterium
AAAAAACTTTGGGGATAAAACTTCCCCCCGGCGTTGATACCAACGGCCCGCCTCATGCGGTTCGGGTAACGGCTGCGGACGTGACTGACCGTGATGGAGCGGTTGAAACATTACGGAGGTGCGCGCCAAACCTGCCGAAAGTGGCGAAAGTCCTGTGCGACGGCGGTTACGGCGGGAAAAATTTTGCCAATGCGGCGCGGATGCTTTCCGGAGCGGAAGCGGAAGCGGTAAAACGCAACGGACCGCATACGTTTGCGGCGCCGCCTAAACGGCGGGTGGTTGAGCGCGGCTTTGCGTGGCTGGAAAAATACCGCCGTCTTTGGAAAAACTGCGAACGTAATATTCATACTACGTTGCAAATGACGGTTCTGGCGTTTATCTCGCTACTGTTGAGAAGATATCGAACAGGCTCTGAGAATACGCTCGACAACTTTTCCCCAGGGAGGATTCGAACCCCCACAAGCAGATCCAGAGTCTGCGGTGCTACCATTACACAACCGGGGATCGCGTTATATGCGAGGGGCCGAACTGGTCAAGTTTTGAAACATCCTTGCATATCAAAACATTACAACGCGCATCTAGCATAAGTCTATAAAACATTCATTTTTTTGTCAAGAGGTCGGCCAATTTTGGCAGGATAAACGTGAGGTTTTGAAACAGCTTTATGAACAAAAAATTTATAAACATTTAACGCGCGGTTTATAGCCTTTTGTTGTTATAGAGACGAAAGTATCAATATATGTATGCGGAGTGATGTTATGGCGAAAAGGACAAAAAAGATAATGCTGGTTGCCGGGGTGCTGGTTGTTGCCGCCGGATTTGTGCTGTTGCCGTCTCTCGCGGCGGATTCAAACGGCGGGACGGTGGGAACGGGAAGAGGGCCGGGTGGTATGGTCATTGGCGGCCCCGGTGGAGGAAGTCCCGGCGCGGTCATGGGTTCTGGTTCGGGCGGGGCTTCCGGTAGCGGACAGCGCGGCGCGGGGGCGGCCTCTTTCACGGACGCGGTATTCGCGGTACGGACGAGTCGAGCCAAAATCGGCGACCTCCAGGCCTATATCGAGGTGAACGGCAACGTGGTGAGTTCAAGCCAGATCGCGGTAACACCCGATGTGACGGGGCGAATCGCCACTGTCAACACCGAACTTGGCCAGACGGTACGGAAGGGAACACTCCTCGCGCAGGTTGACCCATCCAGACCCGGTTCCGTCTACGAATTGAGCCCGGTGTACGCGCCGGTATCCGGCATCATCGTGAATGTGGTTGCTGCTGCGGGCGCGAATATTGCGGCGGGGCAGACCCTTCTCACCATCGCTGTGGACAACCGCGTCGAGATTGAAGCCCTGATCCCTGAGCGGAATGTCGGGCTGCTTGCGGCGGGCCTTCATGCCGAGGTGAACCTCGAAGCCTACCCCGGCCTTACCTTTGCCGCATCCGTGAGCAATGTTTCACCGGTGCTTGATCCGGTTTCCCGCACAAAGAAGATCACCCTTGCCTTTGACCGGAACGACCCGCGTATCAACGCCGGAATGTTCGCCTGCGTCAAACTCAACACGACTCGTTACCGGAACGTCGTCTCCATTCCCTCGGAGGCACTGGTCGAAAAAAACGGCAAAAGCGGTGTTTACCTCTTGGACGGCGGAGAAGCGGCGGTTTTCCAAGAAATCGTCCCCGGTGTCTCCATTGACGGCGCGACCGAAATCCGTTCCGGCCTGTCCGGCGGCGAGCAAGTCGTCATTCAAGGCCAGCAGTATCTAAGCGACGGCGCGAAGGTGCGAGACATATCGTAACGCCTCCTTAATCACGGCATTTATCACGTTTAACCGGGTTTGAAACAGGCTCTAAGAATTGCGGAGGACGGCACGCCCAGAGCAAGTCTGGAGTGAGGGGGAGCCATGTCGATGACCACAATACCAAAACAGATGGCCTCCGTGGAGAGGACAGTACTCCCTATCCCCCGGGGGAAGAGGTGCCGTCATCTCCTGTTGTGCCGCTCCAAGGAAAGCCCCTATGGGGCTTAGGGGAAGATGCGGATTCCGATTGTCGCGAGGAAGGCGGTTGATTTCGGGTATTCGGCGGTGTCGACCATGCGGTAGGAGGACGGAGTGCCTGAATTGGCGGGGCCGTCGATACAGGTGTAATACGAGAGGACGATGCCGGTTTCGGCGAAGATGCGGACGGGGACGGCGGTTTTTGGGGCGAAGGTGTGCTCCACGCCGACTTTGAAGATGTGCATCCATTGATACGCGCCGTCTTGGAGAAAATATTTGCGCAAGACCGCTTTTTCGCTGCGGCCTGACGAGTCGAGCTCGGAGAAGAGGGAGCTTCCGTCAACGGCATAGGCTCCGTGGTCCGCGCCGTGCCGGATCATCTGGTACTGGACGTGCGCGTGAGTCTTTTTTGCGGGACTCGCCTCAAAGCGGAGGAGGAGTTCGTCGGTGTTGGGCGGCAGATAGGAGCCCAAGCCCATCCCCCGGCTGACATAGGCACGTTCCATCGGGGTGTCACCGTACCAAGGCATGATGTTCCGCGTATGCGTGTAAGCGTAGGGCTCGATCTTGGTGTAGGACAACTTGATCTGCGCGAAGGGCAGCATGGGAAGGGGCGCGGCGATTCCCGCTTGCCAGGCGTACATCGCCCGGTCCATCTCGAAGATGTCTTTTTCAGGGTTGATCTCGTCGAGGAAGAGGGAAAACCAGAGCTTTCCCAGCCCCGGCACAGTGCCTTTCAGATTGAGGAAGGCCGCCACGTTGTCGTAGTCGCCGATTGCCCCTTGATAAAGAAAACTCACTGGGTCGGGAAAGAGGTAGCCCAGTTCAAAGCGTTTCGCCCAGACCGAGGTGCTGCCTAAGTCGACATGAAAATAGTTCTTGTAGTTGAATTCGAGCATAGTAAGCGAAAAAGCGTTCTGAAACGAGTTGTCGGTTAGGCCCCGCTCCGTGTCGTATTCGAGGATGCCGGTCAGGGTGGAAAGATAAAACCCATCCAGAAGTTTTAGCGTCGCGTCAACGGCGGTGAAAGGCAGGGCCGTCCGGTTGAGGATGAGGCTGCTTCTCTCCGTCATCGCGCCCCATTCCCGCTCCGTCCTGCCAAAGTGGAGGCGCAGACGTTCACTAGGCGTACTCCACGCGATTTCAGGCTGGATAGAATAACCGATCGACACGCCCTCCGGCCAGCCGATCTGCCCGCTGTTATCAACTTTTTCCCAGTTCCACACCGATGAGTCCCACCGCTTCTGGTAGGTGAACGGAAAGTAGCCCCATGGCTGGCCGTACACATTGATGGTCTGGTTTATGTTGTTCAGCGGGTTGTCCTCGAAGCCCTTGTAATAGGTATCGTAACTGCCGAGGCGGTCCCGTCCGGCAACGAGAAACAGGCTTCCCGCCAGCGTGTAGGCGTACGATACCTGCGGGCCGATGTCGCCCCGCATATAGGCGATGAGCCAGTTTTCCCCGGCGGCTTTCGCTTCGGGGTAGAAGCCCGCCCCCGCCAACAGGTCGGTTCGTACCCCGATGTCGGCACTGCCGCCTGAATCGCCGCCTATATGGAACGTACCCCTGGTTATGTCCCAGCCGCTTTTTTCCGCGTTTTGGTATGCCGCACGGGTGTCGGCGAGGATGCGGCGTTCGGTCTCGGTCAACGCGCCGAAACGTCGCCCGGTTTGATGATTGTCATCCGTAGCAAGGATATTATCAATGGCTTTCAGCACTACGGCGCGGGAGTAAGGCTTCACGCCGGGAAGCGGTTCGCAAAGCCCGCGCGTCTCGGCCAATTCGATGATGCGGTAAACCGGCTCATCAAGCGGCACCGACACATGGTTTTGCGCAAAGAGCGGAGTCGCAACGAGAATTGTAATGATAAAAATAAATCCAGGCAACGAGATAACTCCTCTGTATCTTCATCAGAAAACGTATTTAATTCCCAATTCCAGCCAGCCCCCGAATTCGTCATTGCCCAAATGGTTTGCGTTGAGGGTTGTGCCGCCGCCGACTTCTGCGGAAAGCGTGACCTGCGGGAAAGGCTTCCATTCCGCGCCCAGCGAGACGGTGAGCCTTTTTTCCGGCGTTCCTGTGGGTGTTTCTTCGGCGGCAAAAACGTCTCCCCGGTCCCAATCCCAGTACATCCCATGCTTACCGTGAATACCGAAGAAAAGCTCGGCGGAAAACATAAGGCGGTCGTCTTTGGAAAGGCGCGAACCGGCGGCGAATACGACCGCGTCCCGGCCTTCGGGATGGCCCATCCAGCGATAGCGGAATTCCATCGACTTCCGGTTCATGCGGCGCATCCAGACAAACGCGGCAAAGGGGCTGTTGTCAACATAGAGATACGGGTCGGTATAGGCCGCTTCGCCGTAAAATTGTGCGCCCCATGCGCCGAACGCGCGACTAAACTCGATACCGGCAAGATAGCCCATGCCGCCGGGGGTCTTGTTATCCGTGTCGCTTGTAACTTCCCACGGTGTGGTAAATTCATCAATGACCATCTGCGCGTAGAAGGAAAACGCCTGAGCCGGTGTCCAGTTGAAATCAACGGAAAAGATAGAACTGCTCATCTCGTTGTAAGAGGCGACCCATTCGTCATAATCATCGCCGGACATGAAGTTGTGCAGAATCATCAATGGATTGAGGTAGCGGACTTCTAGCGGCGAATCTCCCACGCTCAGCCCCTCGGTGATGCCGACGGCTATACTATTGAAGATTTTGAAATCAATCCGGTGAATATAGACGTGCCGCTGCATGGATTTTTCCGGCTCGCCGAATTTCAGTTTGCTGGGGTCGTAGTAGGAGGACGACAAAACAAGCGGGTTCTGAATAACCAGCGCGGAATACTTGAAACGGGGCGAAAACAAAGAGAGCCGCGCAAAATCATAAAAATCGGGCGTGCTGGACAACAGCAAGTTCCCGGTATGCGCTGTGCCGAAAGAAACCTGATCTCGTCCGATCTGAAAATGCCACCATTTCCCGCCCGCCGAGGCAAAGGCGCGAAACGGAAAAAACATATCTACCCGTTTCCACTGACTGGGAACATTGGTCAGAAAATGACCGTCCGCCTCATTGAAGTACGGATCGAGATTCACGGACGGCTCAAGGTTGAGGTGGACAACATCGGCAAAATAGAAGTCAAGCGGGAAATGCAAAAAAGCGGGCCGCCGAAAATCGCCCGTATCCCAAGAAATCGCCGTGTTCGAGCGGAAGGCAGCCTCGGCTTGTACCACGGCATGAAACGACAGCGAGAAAAAATCCTCGGTAAAGCGCATCGGGGGGTTAAGCCGCGCCTGAATCCGCCTCAACGCCTCTCTTGCCGGAAGGGAAAGCCTTTCCGCTTCCACCCCGGTGAGTGTCTGTTCAATTTCATCCCGCGAGAGCGGCGGCGTAAAAGAAAGGATACTGATACCGGCCTCCCGCGCGACATAGCGAATGTCTTCCAGCACGGGATCGCCTGCGGACACCGTTACCTGCGGAGACGCGCCTAAGCCCACCGCAAGACCCAGTCCGCACAGCAAAGCGCATAGGTATAACCTCATGCCCGCATTATAACACAGAGCATTATAACTATAACAGAGCCTTTTCAAAGAACCATAAATCACGGCCTCAATCCCATTCAACCACAGATGAATGCGGATTTTCACGGATTAAGGGATATTCGCTGTGAACAATCTGCGCTTACCCGCGCAATCCGCAGTTAAACGTGATGAAAACCCGTGATTAAGGCCGGGGATGTTACGGGGGCTGGCCCCAGCTAGGGGACACATACTCCACTTTTCCGATAGACTTTCCTCCGGTGAAAGACAGAACAGTCGTCCGTGATTCGCTTGTCCTCCTCGTTGCCGGGGTGATTGCCGTGGTCCTTCCAACGCTTCTCATCGAACTGGTCGTTATCGATGCGTATACCGCCGGGATTTTCACGCTTGCCGGGGTAAACGCGATCATGGCGGTCAGCGTGAACATGATCATCGGCATCATCGGGCAACTGTCGCTGAGACAGGCCGGGTTTATGGCCATCGGCGCGTATGCATGCATCTTTTTCAGCCTCGACCTGCCGCCGCCCGTTTCCGCCGTCTGCGCCGAGCTGGTAACCGCATTTTGTGCCTTTCTCATCGAGTTTTCCACGCTGAAACTGACCGGGGACTACCTTGCCATCGTAACGCTGGGGTCAGGCGAGATTATCCGCGTGATTTTTGTCAACCTGAAAGCGATAACCGGCGGGGCAAACGGCAGACGGTTCACCACCGTGATGTCGCTCTTTCAGTACCTTTCGTTTTTTGTCAGGACGGCGTGCCGGTCGTCATCATCGCGACCCTGCAAAATTTCCTCAGGTCGAGTTACGGGCGGGCGATTCTGGCCTGCCGGGAGGACGAGATTGCGGCAAATTCGTCCGGTATCTGCATATTCCGGTACAAGATGCTGGGCTTTGTCATCGACGGGACCGTCGCGGGGATCGGCGGCGCGCTCTATGTGTCCGTGATCGGGTTCATCAAGCCGGATGCCGCCTTGTTCAACCACAGCATCGAGTATCTTATCTTTACCGTGTTGCGAAAACGCTAAAACGCGCTCAACGTTTCGCGTGCCGTGTTGGGTGTTTCCCTCTATATATCCTTCAATCGGCTCTGCCCGGCTACCCCTTCACCGGTTTTTCTGCTACACTGAGACTTGGTAAAGGAAAGACGATGCGCGTTTTGGCGAAAGAGATTTTGAAGGCCGCGAAAGACGGTGTGAAAGAGGCGCGGGTTGCGGGGTGGGTGCACCGGATCCGCGATATGGGAGGCGTGTCCTTCGTGGTGTTGCGCGACCGGTCGGGGATGGCGCAGTTGGTGATGGATACCAAGCCGGATTTTACGCTTGAGTCGGTGATTAGCGCGGTGGGGGAACCGGCGTTGAACGACAGGGCGCAGGGCGGGGCGGAGTTGCGGGTGAAGTCACTGGAGGTGCTGTCGCGGGCGGCGACGGATATGCCGTTTCAGGTGAACGGCGATGTTGGGCGGATGGGGCTTGAGGCGATTCTCGACAACCGGGGGTTGTCCCTGCGGAACCCGAAGATACGGGCGATTTTCAAGGTGCAGTCGACGATTATTGCGGCGTTTGCCGACCATCTGCGGAGCGAGGATTTCACGGAGATCAAGACGAGTAAGCTCGTGGGCGGCGGCACCGAGGGCGGCACCGAGTTGTTCGAGGTTGACTATTTTGACCGGAAGGTCTGGCTGGCCCAGTCGCCGCAGGCGTACAAGGAGACGATGGTGGGGAGCGGGCTTGAGCGGGTGTTCGAGATCGCGCCGGCTTACCGCGCCGAAAAGCACGACACGCCCCGGCATCTCAACGAGTATGTGTCGCTGGATGTGGAGATGGGCTTCATCGATTCCGAGAAAGACTTGATTGAGTTGGAAAAGCGGGTTTTGGCGCGCGTCTTTGCGGAGGTGGCCGCGAAAAACGGCGAGGAGCTTGCCCTCTGGAACGCGGCGGTTCCCGCACCGGAGACGGTCGCCGCATCGCCTGTCATTTCCTACGAGGAAGCAACGAAGATCGCTACCGCCGAGGCGCGCGTGAAAATCTACGACATTAACCCGGAGGCGGAGCGGCTGCTCTGTGAGTGGTCGTTGCGGGAGCGGGGGTCAGACCTCGTGTTTGTCAACGAGTTCCCCCGCCGCCATCGGCCTTTTTACACGTATCCGCTGGACAACGCGCGGACGATGAGCTTTGACGCGCTCTTCCGGGGACTGGAGATCACCACCGGCGGCAGACGGCACCATGATTACCAGACCTTGTACGACACCCTGCCGCGTTTCGGGCTCAAGCCGGAAAATATGGAGGCCTACCTTGCCATGCTGAAATACGGCTGTCCGCCTCACGGCGGTTTCGCCATCGGCTGCGAGCGGCTCACGCAAAAGATACTGGGGCTGGGCAACGTGAAAGAGGCGAGCCTCTTTCCCCGCGACCGGAAGCGGGTGTCCCCATGAGGTTCCGGTTAAAAGGCGCGGCGGCGCGATTGCTGTTCCGCGCGGCCCTGCTCGCGGTGTTTGCCGCTTCCCCAGTGTTTGCCGGGGACGCGCCGCTAACTCTTCTCACGCCGGGCCCACGAGAAGCCCCTGAGGGACAAACAGACGATGCTTTCATTTCCCCGAAGGGGGACGCGCCGCCGTCTCCCCTCACGCCGGGCCCACGGGAAGCCCCTGCGGGACAAACAGACGATGCTTTCATTCCCCCGAAGGGGGACGCGCCGCTATCTCCCGCTACGCCGGGCCCACGGGAAGCCCCTGTGGGGCTAAAGATTGTGGTGATGGGGCCGGGGGACGAGCTTTACTTCTGGTGGGGCCATCTGGCGATTGTCGTCGAGGATCCGGCTCGCGGGGAGAAGCGGCTCTACGACTACGGGGTATTTTCCTTTGACAGCGAGGACTTTTTCACCAACTTCGCGTTTGGGCGGATGCTCTATCTCACGGCCCGTTCCCCCGCCGACCGGGTTTTCCAGCGGTATGTCGCGGACAACCGGGACATCACACTCTACACCCTCGACCTTGACGCGGACAAGAAAGAAGCGGTGTACGATTTTCTGGAATGGAACATCCGTCCCGAAAACCGCAACTACTGGTATCACCACTTCCGCGACAACTGCGTTACACGGGTCATAGATATACTTGACGAAGTGATCGGCGGACAGTTCTACGCCAAGTTCGGCAACGCGCCCGGCCGCTTTACCCTGCGCCAGCACGTCAGGCGGCACACGTGGTTCTCGCCCCTTTGGGACTGGCTTCTCTGTTTTTTGATGGGACAGGACATCGACCGCCCGACAACCATGAGAGAGGAAATGTTTCTCCCCTCTGAGGTGGGTCGCAACATCGCCGGCTTCACCTACATCGACGAGGAAGGCCGCGAACGGAAACTCGTCTCCAACATCGAAGTCTTGAACAAAGCCGTGAACCGCCCGCCGGTACTCGAAACGCCCCGCAAACAGTGGCCGCGAGAGCTTGCTTTGGGCCTCGGCATCGCGGCGGGCCTCCTCGTCATCATGCGGGTACGCCGCCGCCGGGAGAGGTTGGGCCACATCCTCTGGGGCTTAAGCAACGCGCTCCTCGGCCTCTTTTTCGGTCTCGCGGGCAGCCTCCTCTTCTTTCTCACCTTCTTTACCAACCACGACTACACATGGCACAACGCCAACGTGATCTTCATCAATCCCCTCATCTTCGCCGCCGTCCCGCTGGGCTTCCTCGCCGCGTTCAGCCGGAAACCGCTCAAAGCCTTCTTCTGCGAGGCCCTCTTGCGCGGCGTGTGGACATTCGTGCTGCTTGGCGGCCTCGTCTCCATGCTGATCAAACTCAGTCCCGCCTATTTCCAGCAAAACCAGGTTACGCTCGCGCTCGTGCTCCCCTTCGCCGCCGTGTTGAGTTTCGCCCCCGATGCCGCGCGCCGCCTTTTCCGTCTATCGGGGAAAACTTAAATCATGGGTAACTATTCAGGTGGGGGAAGTCTCCTCCACGCTCCTGCCCGCTCTCCGGTCGATATGTCCACGACTGCGGCGCGTCCACACCTCCCTCCGTTTATCCGCTACCCCCTCTGCGGGGCACTCCGCCCCCGAAGGCGTCATAGACGCCCCGCCCCCGGCACAATGGGTTTTGAGACAGTCTCAAGCCTCTTATCTAACACAAGCCTCGAAGCCGGACACCGCCGCGATCCGCTTGTTCCGCAACTCCTCCGCCATGTCTACCTTACGCAACGCCTCGTTTGGACACGCCGCGATACACGCCGGCTGGCCTTTACCCCATTAGGCAGACACCATTAAGCGACTTGCCTTGAGTTAAACACATCAGGCGCCATATAGTCAAGCGCCGAATGGATACGAAGGCGATTGTAATAGGCCTCAACGTACATGAACACCGACTGCCTTACCTCCGCCTCGGCATGTTTGCCGTCCAGGGTTTCCAGTTCCCGTTTCAGCGTTTTGAAAAAGGTTTCCGCGCAGGCGTTGTCCCGGCAGTTCCCCTTGCGGCTCA
>JAIRNN010000151.1 GCA_031257995.1 Spirochaetaceae bacterium
TCGTCGTCCCACATCCGCTTGTCCCACATGGGCAGGGCCATCTCCCCGTAGCCCTTCCCCCGCATTATCTCGTTCCACTGGAAGTCCAGCATGATTTTCCCTATCTCGCCGTCCCCGTAGTACATCACGTTGTCCGACCGGCTCTCTTTAGGGTCAAGGTCTTCCCCTTCCTTGAACACGGGCGCGTACCCGATGTGCTCCCCCAGTTCCCCGTCACGCCTGAAGGCTATGTCCTTGTTTCCGCTGTCCTGTTCCCCCTTCTCCGCGTCCCGCGCCGCCTCCGCGCCGTTCCGCGCGATCCGTATCTGTACCTGCCCGCCCTCATCGTCAACGCGCCCGAATATCTTCTCGCCCCAGTTGGCCAGCTCCCTCCGCGCCTTCGCCAGCATCATCATAACGCCGTAGTCGTCGAGCCCTTCGAGTTCCGCGTCCGTAAGGCCCGTTGTGATATTCGCCTCCGCCGTCACAAAGTCCTCGTACATATGCACCGTCTGCGTCTCGTGCTTGTTCTCAAACAGCAGGGAGTCCGTCACCACGCTCCGGCTCACATTGTCCCCGCTCGCCGCGTACCCGCTCTGCCGGGTCATGCCGATTTCCCAGTCCCGCATCCCCTTGTTCTCCGCCATAAGCCGCTCGGCGTAGGACTTCCGAGCCGCCGCGAGCTGCTTCCGCGCCTCCTCCGCCGCCAGCTTCGCCGCCGCAACGCGCCGCTCCCCGCCGATCTCCTCCAGCACCGCCTCCGCCTTCGCGTAACTAGACGCGCTCCCCGCAGACAAGGCGGTTCCCCGCCTGACGACCCCCGCCGCCCCGCTCGCCTTGGCGTTCAGGTCCCCGGTGTAGGCGAACAATGCCGCGACACCGCTGTCTCCGACAAGTTTCTCAATATACATATCCGTGTCAAAGCCCTGCTCTTCCAGGGGCCTCGCGGCGTTTTCCATGTTTTGAAGGGCGTCCGCTATGGCCGCCCCCGCGTTCATCCCCGACTGCGCCAGACGAACCGCCGACACCCCGCGCTTGTCTTGCCCGCTTAAATATATGGCCAAAAACCATTGCGCCAGCGGAATATGCGTCTTACACGTAACCGTCCCAGCCGTTACCGATGCCTGGTATCCGCATTCCGTATGCCCGCAATGCGGGCGCTTGAACCCTTCGGGTCGTCTTATATGAAACAGATGCTCCCGGCGCACTTCCTCGTCACCAAACATATCCTGAAACCGCAGTATTGTCATATCCTTTGATTCTTCTTGCTGGCTATCTTACCACATCGTCTTTTTTATTTCAATCAAGAGGTGAATTGATAGTCATATTCATTAAAGACTGCGCCGAATAAGTCCCCACATTTAACAATCCCACATTCCTGTATCTGCTAATATTAGTCCCGCTGGTCTGCGCGGCAAAGGGCGCGAGAACCGCCACGGTAAAAAACAGCGCAATACGCGCCGATACGGTGTGTTTTGTCATAGCGCTACTCCTTCTTGTTATGCGTGCCTCCGCGTTTGACACGGGGCATATCACGTTTAGTTTATTCCCCAATCCCCCAGCAGTCAATACGCCGCGTTGCGCGAATGGAACAGGGATAGTGGAAAAGGGAAAATGTGTCAACAAAGGTAATGGATAGCGCACACTGATTTATTCAATCGAAAACACGCCAACTGTGCAGGCGTAATCGGCACTTCCCCAGCCCTTAGAAACGTCCCTGTTATGGTAGTGGGCGAAAAACGTTGTCTGCCAATCAGGTGGGGAAGTCTCCCCCTCGCTACGGTCTTGCGCCCTCCGTTACCCCCTCTGCGGGTGGCCCGCCCCCCGCAACGCCCCCGGTAACAAAGACGGCTGAATAGTCATAGTAGAACAACTATATAGTCAACATATTTCGCCTTTTGCCCCTGTTACGGCCAAAGTTGTCCCCCTGCTCCCGTCCGTTTACCAGACGGGTTCATATAACCACGAACCTCACGAACAAACCCGGCGAACCCGTTCGCGGCTCATCTCTTACCGCAAACGCGCCAAGCGTTCACTGCTGCCCGCAAACATTGGCCGAAGGAACAGGTTCCCTGTTCTATCCGCTATTTGCGCGGGGTGTTGACACTGGGTGTCATGGCGGGTAAACTAAACGAGCCTCGTGTCAAATGCGGTATTTTGCATAACGAGTAAGGAGCAATACTATAACAACACACACCGTATCGGCGCGTATGGCGCCGATTGACCCCAACCGGCGCATAGGGCACATTCTTTCGGGAACCGGCATTAAGATCGCCGGTATTATTCTGATGACCATCGACCATCTGCACCAGATGTTTATCGCTCAGGGAGCGCCCCAGTGGCTGAACTGGTTTGGCCGCCCGGTGGCGACGATGTTCCTGTTTCTCTGCGCCGAGGGGTTCTTTTATACCCACGACAAGAAACGGTATATGCTGCTGCTTCTGGGGGGGTTCTTTTTTATGTCTGCCATGAACCGGATCCTCTCCTTCGCCATGCCCATGGAGCATATAGCCTTGATCAACAACATCTTCGGCACCTTGTTCCTGTCCACCTTATCTATTGGGATGATCGACCGTATTCGTGCGGGCTTCACGGAAAAAAGCCCGGCGAAGATCCTTTCCGCTACGGGGGGCATGATCCTTCCCTTCGTGATAGGTCTTCTCTTGCTTTTGGCCCTTCAAAGCAGCAACCGGACCGCCGTTCTCGTCCTCCTCTTTATTCCCAACCCCCTTTCTGTGGAAGGCGGTTTGGTGCTGGTTTTTATGGGAGCGGCGTTTTATATACTGCGGAAGTACCGGCTTGCCCAGGCTGCTCTGGTGTTGGCCATAAGCGCCGTCATTTGGTATTTGTCACAAGATTCCGCCACCAGAGACTTTCAGTGGCTCATGGTCCTCGCCGTTATCCCCATGTTCCTGTACAACGGAAAACGGGGAAAGGGAAGCAAATACTTTTTCTACATCTTTTACCCCGCCCATATCTACCTGTTATACTGCGTCGCATGGTTCTTAAACGGCCGGATATAGGGGTATAGTTGTTCTACTTAAGAAGACCTAAAGAGGGGGATGCCTCTTCCTTCGATCCAGACACGCGCTCCGGTCGAAAGGCCTGAGCCTAAAGGCGCGTCCGCACCTCCCTCCGTTTGGTCTTACGCTATCCCCCTCTACTATTTTCTTGACAGAAGTGTTATACTAACGGGTAACTTATTCAGGAACAGGAGGGTTATTATGGAAAGAAAATTGGCGTATATTGCGACGATTTCGCGGCTCGACAAGATTCCGGATAAGGACAGGATTGTTTATGCCTCGTTCAAGGATCTTGGCTGGCAGGTTATCGTGGACACCACGCACAAGGTCGGGGACAAGGTTGTCTATATCGAAATCGACTCTATCATGCCGCTAAAGCCGGAATACGAGTTTCTGCGGAAACGTTGTTTCTCGGAAAGGTGGGAGGGCTTTGTGATCAAGGGTATGAAGATGGCCGGGCTTGTCTCCTACGGCCTCGTGGTTCCGGTTCCGGCGGGGTATGAGGACAAGCCTGACGGTTTCGATATGACCGAGGTGCTGGAAATCAGAAAGAGGGAGGACGACAATCCCGATATTCCCACCGTGCCGCCGTCGTTCTTCGAGAAGTTGGTGGACCGGCTCTGCAAGAAACTGGGCATCAAGCGCAAAGCGCAAAAGATTGGCGTTACCAGAGGCTGGCTCTCCTTCGCGCATAAAACCGACGAGACCCGTATCGAGAATCTGCCCTACCTCTTTGGCGATGAGTTCAAGGGAACGCCGGTCTACACCACGGTGAAATGCGACGGGCAGAGCGTAACGTTCGCGGTGTTTATGAAACACTTCTTCATGGCAAGCCGCAACATGGTTCTCTACCGGGGGCCGATCCGCCGGGCGATAAAGGAGCTTAACCCGCGGAGAGAGACCAGGGGCTTGGACAATTTCAGGAAGATTGCGTCGCGGCTCGACTTGCCCCGGAAAATGTTCCGCGAAAGTGTGAGGCGGGGCCGGGATTTCGTCATTCAGGGAGAGCTGTGCGGTCCCAGTATCCAGAAAAATCCGATGGGTTTACCCAGCCTTGAGTTGTTTGTGTTCAACGTGTACTACCCGTCCCCGGTTGCGCCTGAGCAAAGTGGTCCGCCGCAAGAAGGAGAGTTCTGCTCGTGGGACGGGATCACGAAGATGTGTTCCGCCCTCGGCCTTAAAACCGTGCCTTTCATCGAACGGCGGCAATTTGACTGGCCCGATCAGGCGGCGTTGAAGGAATACGCGAAAGGAAAATACCCCAACGGCAAAGATCGGGAAGGCGTTGTTATCCGCTATGATTCGGGTTCCGGCCCCATGCCGGAAGCGCTGTACGATATGTCCAATATGTGGTCGTTTAAGTGCGTCAACGACGACTACATTCTTGGCAAGTGAATCACGGGCCTAATCACGAGGAACCACAGATGGGCCATATGGCGACGCGGGCAGGACGGATAAAAAGGCGGGTGGAAGAAGAATCTATGCTATCTGTCTCATCTGTGGTTAAATGTTGTGATTGTCCACCTATGGTTCTTGTGATTTTTTCACTTTTCTCGCCCATTTTCGGCAACGTGATTCGGCAAACCGCTTGACAGAACTGTGCGGCTGTGGTATAAATGATATTGGCGGCTGTTACAACCGCCCTACATTAATGAAAGAAGGATAGGGATGACAAATATGACCGGATGGGATATGTTGAACGATCTTATCAGCGTTTTTCCTCCTGTAGCAGCGGTACTCCTGTTGGTAGCGGCGGGGGCAGTCTTTATTACAGGCTTTTCCCGGTATGGGATGAATTTCATCAAATACGGCTTCAAACAAACCGCTATGAGTAACCTTCTGGAAAAACTGGCCACCAAAGAGGACATAAGCAGGATTGACGCCAAAATAGAAGCAATAGAAACAAACCACTTTAGGCGCCTTTAAGACTTCCACATCGAACTTACTGGTATACTGTTGGACAAGGGTGTAATAAACAACCATGACAAGGCGCGGCTTGACAATCAGCTTCGCGATATGTAGCCTGCGTCCTTTCTTGCTCTCTTTTTGCAGTTTGAGAAGCCCCTCATCTCCACTTTCCATTTTTCATTCCCCGAAGGGGCAAAAGAGGGTCGCTTGACACTTCCGGCGGTCCTTTGCTAGACTAATCCTGTTACTATCAATAGTAACAATTTTAATATGAAAGGCCGACACGAAAGGCCAAAAAGGAGCATTTATGCATTTGACGAAAAAACTTATGGCAATTGGGGGATTGTGTCTCGCGGCGGTGGTACTGATGGCGGCGGGAGGCCGGGACCAATCGGCGCAGGGGCAGATACGGATCGGTATCGCGAAGATCGTGCAGCACGTGGCGCTGGATGCCTGTGAAAAGGGCATCGTGGACGCGGTGAAGGCGCGGGGGATAGACGCGGTGTTTGATTTGCAGAACGCCAACGGCGACATGAACACGGCGGCCCAGATTGCCAACAAGTTCAAAGCGGACAAGGTGCAGGTGGCGGTGGGGATCGCGACACCGATTGCGGTTGCGCTGGCCAATACCATCACCGATACGCCGGTCGTGTTCTCCGCGGTAACCGATCCGGTGGAGGCGAATCTCGTGACAACGCTGGATCACGGGGAAAAGAACGTGACGGGGCTTTCCGACGCGATTCCCACGGCGGATCATATCGCGCTTTTCCGGGAGATCGCCGGGATCAAGACGCTGGGTTACATCTACACCAGTTCCGAGGCAAACTCGATTTCCGCGCTGGCCGTGGTGGAAGCCGCCTGTCGGTCGCAGGGGATAACCCTCGTAACACAGGCGATTAGCACGTCGGCGGAACTCAGGCAGGCGGCGGAGGCGATTGTTGGCCGGGTTGACGGCGTTTACCTTACCACGGACAACACGGTGTTTTCCGCTCTGCCGTCTCTGATTCAGGTTTTCAACGCCGCGAAGAAGCCCATCTTTTCGGGGGACGTTACCGGCGCGTTGACGGGCGGCTGCGCGATCGCTTCGGGTTTCGACTACTACAAGGCGGGCCTTGCCACGGGGAACATCGTCGCGGACATTCTGGAGGGGAAAAAGCCCGCCGACATTCCGGTGAAGTTTCTCACGGACCCGTCGGAATCGGATCTGCTCTTCGATTTGGACGCGGCGAAAAACTGCGGCATAACCATACCGGCACAGTATCTTTCCCAGGCGAACTATATCTTTGAAAACGGCCGGCTGACCAGCAAGTAGGGGACAAGGAAAAGGTGGGGGAAGTCTCCCCCCTCGCTACAGCCCGTGCTACGGGCCGGCGCTTGCTCCGCAAGCGCGCCCTTCGCGCGGTCTTACGCTACCCCCTCTACGGGGGCCCGGCCCCCGTAACGCCCCCAGAAACAAGGCGATGGCAAGGTGATCAAAGGTGATTGAAGGGATTCTCATAGAAGGTTTTATCTACGGCATCATGGTGCTGGGGGTGTTTATCACCTTCCGGGTGCTGAATTTCGCCGATATGACGGTGGACGGCTCTTTTCCGCTGGGAGCGGCAGTCATGGCGGCGATGCTGCTCAAAGGGGCCTCGTCCGGCATGGCACTGGGAACCGCCTTTCTGGGCGGGGTGTTGGCGGGCCTCGTTACCGCGCTCATCCACACCCGGCTCAAGATACCGGACCTGCTGTCGGGGATACTCACGATGACGATGCTCTACTCGCTGAATCTCCGTGTCATGTCCAACCGCGCAAACCTCTCCCTGCTCCGGGCGCCGACTCTCTTTACCCGAATCGGCGAATGGGCAAGCTCGTTCATACGTCCTGAAATCGCTATCGTACTGTTCTGTTTCCTCGCGGCGGTGGTCATCAAGGTCGCGCTCGATCTCTTCTTCCGCACGGACTTCGGCCTCTCGATGGGCGCGCTGGGGGCCAACCCCCAACTGATCATCTCTCAAGGGATGAACCCCGACGTGATCAAGATATGCGGGATATGTCTTGCCAACGGGCTGGTCGCGGTGTCCGGCGCGTTTGCCGCAATGTACCAAGGGTTCGCCGATGTGAGCTTGGGCAGCGGCATGATCGTGTCGGGGCTCGCCTCCCTCATGATCGGGGAGTTTCTCATCCGGTCCAACCGTATAAGCATCCTTACCCTGCGGGTGATTCTGGGTTCTCTTCTCTACCGGACGCTCATGTATTTTGCCCGAAACTACGGCTACCACATCCACATGACGGCCAACGACCTGAAACTCATCACCGGGCTTCTCATCATTCTCTGCCTCATCGTTTCCCAAAAAGGCTTCTTTACCGGACGGCGGAAACGGCCGAATTTTCGGGCACATTCTCAGGCCGGAAGCCGAAAGAGGGAGGGTAGCGGCGTGGGGGACCGAACGGGGGGCCGGGCCGGAGGCCTAATATGATCCGTGTGGAAAATCTGGAAGTGGTCTTCGCGCCGGGAACTCAGGACGAAACCGCCGCGCTCAAGAACGTGAACCTCAGACTGGAGCGGGGCGACTTTCTCACGATCATCGGTTCCAACGGAGCGGGGAAGACAACGCTGTACAACGCCATCGCGGGAACCTTGCCGCTTTCAAACGGGCGGATCTTTATTCGGGAAGAAGGGGACGTGGCAGCCGAGCGGGACGTTACCCGTGAGGCGGAATACCGGCGGGCGCGGTATATCGGGCGCATCTTCCAAAACCCGCTTCTGGGGACGGCGGGCCGGATGTCGCTCGAAGACAACATGATGATCTGCCACAAAAAGGGCTACAAGGGCCTCAAGATCAGCCTCAACAAGGCGATGCGCGACTATTTCCGCGAAGCGCTGCGGACGCTGGGGATGGGGCTGGAGAACCGTCTGCACGACAACGTGGAACTCTTTTCCGGCGGGCAGCGTCAGGCCCTCACCCTGTTGATGACCGTGATGAGCAAGCCCAGTCTCCTCCTTCTGGACGAACACACCGCCGCCCTCGACCCCCATAACGCGGAGATGATCATGGACCTCACGTTACGCTTCGCTTCCGAATACCGTCTCACGGTGATGATGATCACCCACAACATGGCCCACGCGCTGGGCTTCGGCAACCGCCTCCTCATGATGGATTCAGGCGAGATCATCATGGATGTCAACGCCGCCGAAAAAACCCGCCTCAGCGCCCAAGACATCGTGCAGCGTTTCCGCGACATCAAAAACCGCGACCTCGAAAACGATAAGATGCTTTTAAGTTAGCAATGCGAATCACGGCTGATCTTAAATTATCGTCGGCGATTGCGAACCATTGCCCGATCTCTTCCTGCCTATCCATACAGTTTTACTCCTTTTTGGACAATGTCTTTTTCTATGGTAGCGGAACCGGCCGCGCGGGCGAGGAATGTGCTATTCTTGTGTCCCAGAAGATCAAGCGGCGTATTTTGGACGGAGGCCATTGCCACTCTCGCAGTTGTCAATGCGTCGATTTCCCGCATTTTCATATCGTCCTTGAAGACCACATACAAATCTAGATCGGAATCATCGTGCGGCGCTCCATAGGCGTAGGAGCCAAAAAGATATACCTGCTCAACCGGCGCCGCTTCCACCATAATGTGAACAAGCGCGTCAATTTCCTGTTGAACTGCCGCCTGTTTGCGTGTCTGTGTCAGGAGCATGGGGACACTATAGCGGGCGCGCGAAAAACGCGCAAGAGGCTACGGCGCGTTTGCGGGGGCGCAGGAGGCGGCACTGATACCCCAACCAGATAAAAGATAAAAGACGGGGCAGAGGGACGGCTTTCAGGGGATGTCCGCACGCCTCCTTTATTACTTGTTATTTATTAAAGCCAATCTGGGCTAGGGTTGCCGGCCGCTTTAACCCTGTATGCGCGGGTGTTTTAGCCTGTCGCAGGGTTGCGAACTAAGCCTGTTATGCTGGGAAACTCAAGCCTGTAGCGCAGTTTGGGCCTATTTTTAATTGTTTTTATATTCTTTCATTGCTAAATTGCTTAATTCTTTTACCGACATATCATTAAATAAGACGCTTCATCAGTATGTGTGGGCAATTTTTAAGCCCTCCCTGGGAGCGCCAAGTTAATGCCTGAGCATCTGAGCATTACCGTTGCTGTCAAATTGTCTATATTCCTGAAACCATATT
>JAIRNN010000171.1 GCA_031257995.1 Spirochaetaceae bacterium
TGGAAAAGTCGGCGAAAACGAAGATTCCGGCGGCTATAGCCTACACCTTGTCTTGGGGCAGCCCCCGCTCGGACGGGATGACGATAACGACGAGTTTTTCGGCGAAAAACGCTTCCAAACCTGCGTCTCCGCCCAAATAACGCCCCCGGATCACGGCTAAAAGAAAGTTACAGGCCACCCCAAAGCTTCCGGCCAGAGATGGCCCCAAGAGAGGTCTGCCCACACCGCAACAGGGGGTTTTGAAACAGACAATCGGGTTACCGGCGAATACCGGAAAGACTCGGTTACGGTGTTTGAACGGCAAGACGGTCCGGGTTAAAATCACCGCTACACCGGGCAGGAAACGCTGCTGAGCGGTATTACAGCCCGGAGGCGGAATAGGCCGTCCCCGTCAAAAGCATCGGCGCCGGTTCGGAATTCATCAACCGGCATCTCAAGGCACGAGGCCGACTCCATCAACTTCATTCGGGACCGCAAAAACGACAATGCCTTTGCCGGGCAGAAAAACGGCGGTATTGTCCGTAAAACCATCGGCTGAGGCCGTTTCGTTCACCATTCTCCGGGGAGTTCCCTGACTAAAGGCATGGTCAGGTTTTATCTTGAGATCCCCATAAGCCTTTCGGCCAGATTTTTACGTGAGATTTCACGGCGGCCCCCTTTGTATCCTGATCGTGTTGTCCACGCGTTAATCACGTTTAACGACGGATGCCGCCATAAATGGCGACGCTGACGAGACGGATAGACGCAGATTTTGTCTGGGAGACAGGTACTCTACCGACAGTCTCGCTATTCCGCCAACTTTCAATGAATTTAACCACAAAGGCGAATAAGGCGCAGAAGGTTTTCTTCGCTAGATACGCGCATTCCTGTTATCTCCTCTATTTTGACAATCTTCCCTATTTCCTGTAAAGCCGGCAGATTGTCTTATCAGTAAACGCCATCCTTATTCGCCTTCAGTACCGCAATGCTGAGGCTTGAATAAAAGATGGGACCTGTATTGGCACCGCACCGTGTTGCATAATTGTAACAACGCCCTCAACGTTTCGGGCGCGGCAAATGGGTACCTTCGCGGTTAATTCCTCCCGATCTGTAAACTGACAGACTCTCACGAAGAGAGGATTCCCGCCAGAGCCGGAATGGAGATGAGGTTGCCGATCATACCGCCAATGGACGACAGGAAGAACACGAGGAGCGCGCGGGTGATGCGGTTCCGGTAGATTCCCTTGATACTGGCAACGTCGGCAGAAAGGTTTTCGGCATCGCCGACACGGGGGCGGACGAGGAGAGCCTGCGCGACACCGGAAAACATCCCGACGCTGAGAACCGGACTGATGGTACCGGCGGGAGCGCCGACAATGGCGGCCAGCACCGCGAGCGGGTGGGCGAGAGCAACGACAGCGCCGGCCGCCGCGAGCCCGCCGTTCCAGATGAACCAGCGGAGAATCATACCCATGCTCACATTCGCGCCCAAACGGAAGAAGCCCGCCACGATGAGGGCGGCGATGACCAGCGGGATGAGGGCGGGCGCGGCGTGGGAGGCAAAACGCCTGGGCGGGATTTTTTCGATTTCCGCAACGTTGCAGAGCGCCTTGCCGCCGTCGTCCGCTGCGGCGATTTTTTCCAGTTGGGCGGAAAGGCCGGGAACATGGCCCGCCCCGACAACGGCAACGAGGCGGGAACCTGGCGCTTCCCAGATTTTCGCGGCAAGATAGCGGTCCCGCTCGTCGATGAGCGTCTCTTTCACGCCGGGAAGAAAGTCCGAGATCTCGGCAAGCATCGCGTCGAGAGCGCTCTTGTCTTTCAGTCCTTCAATCTCGGTTTCGGCAAGTTTTTCCGTCGTGAACGCGCTGCTGATAAGCGAGGCCAGCAGTTTGCACTTATCCCAAAGCCCGCATTTAGCCCATGCGCGGCGAAGCGTCGTCTGCACCTCGCGGTCGCAGAGCGTATGCGGAATACCGAGCGCGTCAGCCGTCTCAACGGCGGCCCGCATCTCCTCGCCCGGCTTCACGCCCAGCACATCCCCCATACGCCGCTGAAAACTGCCCAGCACGAGGTTCGCGATGATCAGAAACCCCTTGCCCTCACGCAGCGCCTTCACGATGTCGAGCCCCTCCCAGTTCGCCTTGTGCGCCATCGACGCAAACCGCCCCGCGTCCAGTTCGATGCACACCGTGTCCGGCGCCTCGCTCCGAATCACGCGGTCCACCTCCGCCACGCTGTCCTTCGAGACGTGCGCCGTCCCCACGAGAATTATTTCTCTGCCATGCAGATTGAGTCGCTTCATAGTACCTTCGTCCATTATTAAGATTAGGAGGGGGAAGTCTCCCCCTCGCTCCAGACTTGCTCCGGCCGCGCTTGCTTTGCAAGCACAGCCTCCGCAATTCTTACGCTACCCCCTCTGCGGGGGGACAACCCCCCCGCAACGCCCCCCATCCCGGCCCCGCAGGGGCTTTACAGAGCCCGGCGTATTGGGAACAAGCGGCGTAATCCCCCTACGGGGGACAGGACACCCCGCCTATGAGCCCCACAATGCCGCCCCTACTACCTATAGTATAGGTCAAAATGCCCCATACAGGATATATGGAACTGCGGTTCAATCCAGCCTGGAACCGCGCTCTGATCCAGCCTGGAATAACGCGCTATTCCAGCCTGGATTACGTTTCCAGTCCAGGCTGGGCTGCGATTTCGGGCCAGTTCCTCCAAGCCCCCGGAGGGGGCGCCGCCGCCCATTCCCCTTACGCCGGGCCCAAGGGAAGCCCCTACGGGGCTCCCGAAGAGGGACCGGGCGCGTGAACCAAAAGATTCCGTTCTTCCATTTTCCACTGGTTCAAACGCCATTCAACGGTGTCCCGGCGGTTGACCTCCCGGCACTTTTCGTAGTACACGTTGGCAAGGGCAGGCTTGTTGCAAATATCGTAAAACTCCGCCAGATAAAACGCCGTCCGTCCCTTCACGAGGGCGTTCTTTTCAGCATCTATCTGACGGGCCACGTTCACGTCCCCATTAAAATCGTTCAACAACCTCAGTATCGCGTAGTCCAGCGTGTCGCGCTTCGCCAGCCGCATCGCGCTTTCCAGAAACGGCTTTATCTCGAACGGCTGCTGCACCCGCAGGGCGTTGAGCGCGGCCAGCACCGCATAACTATTCTCCGAAGGCGCTTTCGCGAAAGCGGACAGGAATGCGTCACGGGCGGCGGCATACTCCTTGTTCCTCATCTTGAGCATACCGATGCCCTCGTAGGCATAGAAATAGTCGGGGTTCAGCCGGGCCGCCTCGGTGTAACGCGCTTCGGCCTTCTCATATTCCCCCCGGTCCGCCAAAATACCCGCACTGTAAACATACGCGACAAATTGATTGCGGTCAAGCGTGATCGCCCGCTCAAACGCGGCAAGCGCCTCTTCCGGCCGGCCCAACGACAAAAGCGCGCGGCCCTTATCATAGCAAATCCAGTAGTCGCCGGGCGCAAGCTTTTCGGCGGACACAAAATCGGCAAGCGCCGGCCCCATCTTGCCGGAACCCCGCAGAAGCTGCCCCCGGATAACGTAGCCTTGCGTCCTGTCGGGATGCTGTTCGACAGCGAGGTCTGCAAGCGGCATCGCCTCCTCGTACCGCCCCTGAAAACGAAAAACCGAAGCCTTTCCCGTCAACGCCGCCAGATTCGCCGGGTCTATCGCCAGCGCCTTGTCAAACTGCGCGATGGCAGATGCCCACGAATCGTTTTGCATATAGATATGAGCAAGCGCGTTCAACGAGGGGATGTGATTCTTGTCGGCTTTCAGGGCGCTGTCAACGGCTTTCCGCATCGCCTGCCTGTTCCCCGCCGATGCTTCGACCATAAAGAGGGCATAGAACGCATCGGGATTTTCAGGTTCGTCCTTGATCACCCCGTTCGCCGTATCCCGGCCCTCGGAAATGCGGCCCGCAGAGACATACACAGACGTTTTCAACAGGCGAATATCGGCGGTTTTCGCGTCCTCTTCGGGAAACTCGTCAAACAACGCGAGCGCCCCGTCAAAATCCTCCGCGCTTAAACGGTCAAGAATCCGGGCCAAAAGCGCGTCCCGAAAGGGGACCTCCGGTTCCACCGCGACAACCGGCGCGGGTTCTTCTAGGGGAAGGGGATTTTCTCTTGCGGGCGCTTCCCATTGCTGGGGCGGCGACGCGCACGACACCACGACCGCCGCGACCATCACGCCAAAACCGGCGTGAAACCATTTTTGCATACTCATGACCACATTATCGGCAAAAATCCGGTTTTTTTTACGGGGATTTACCGACTATTCCGCCACGAAAAGCATGAGCGCAACACGAACGGAATCGCGTAACGTTCATTTTGCCGTCCGTTTTCATAACTTCAACGCCTTTTCACCTTACAATACCGCCGTTTTATGGCGGGCAACATGGCAGTTGAGGTTCACGGCGCAGGGAAGAGAGGCGATGTGGCAGGGCATGGTTTCGACCGCAACGGCCAGCGCCGTCGTTTTACCGCCAAGACCTTGGGGGCCGATGCCGGTGTTGTTTATTTTTTCGAGAAGCCGCCGTTCCATTTCCGCATAGTAGGGATCGGCGTGGGGCTTCCTGAGCGGGCGGAGAAGCGCCTTTTTCGAGATGAGCGCGGCCTTGTCAAACGACCCGCCAATCCCGATGCCGACGACAACCGGTGGACACGGGTTTGCCCCGGCTTTCTCCACCGTTTCAAGCACAAACTGCTCGATACCCTCCACACCGTCGCCGGGGACAAGCATCCGTATCGCGCTCATATTTTCACTGCCGGCCCCTTTCGGCGCGACGGTGACGGACACATTGTCTCCCGGAACAATATCGACAGACAGCAAAGCCGGGGTGTTGTCGCCGGTATTGACCCGCTTGAGCGGATCACCGACGATAGACGCGCGAAGATACCCGTCCGCGCACCCCCGCCGGACACCTTCGTCAATCGCCGCTGTCAGGCCGCCTTCAATATAAACGTTCTCGCCCAATTCGATGAACACACAGGCCATTCCCGTGTCCTGACAAATCGGTATTCCGCACGAACCGGCAAGCTTGTAGTTGGCGATAATGCTGCCGAGAATGTTTTGCGCGAGCCGGCCCGTTTCGGCTTCTTTCGCCCGCCAGAGGCAGGAACGCGCGTCTTCCGGTAACGAATGGTTCGCCTCGATGAACAGCGCCCGAACCGTATCCGCCAACAGATCCGCCTTTACCACACGCATAAACGTCAGTGTAACGGTTGCGGCAGCCGGTTACAAGCCGGATCGATTCTCAAGCGGGATAAACGCGCGGAAATTTTTAAAACCACAGGTTATGCCATATGGCAATGCGGATGAGGCGGACACACGCAGATTATTCCCGTCGGACGCCGCTTTATTCGCGTTAACTCGCGGGCCCTTTTATCCGTATCGCCCTGTATGGTACCATCTGATAAAGGCCGTGATTCGGGGGCGTTGCGGGGGGCTGACCCCCGCAGAGGGGGTAGCGGATGACCAAACGGAGGGAGGTGTGGACACGCCGTAGCCGTAGGTACGTCCATATCGACCGGAGAGCGGGCAGGAGCGAGGGGGAGACTTCCCCCGCCTGATCATTTTCCATTCCCCGCAGGGGCGGAGACTTTCCCCTTTAAAATAACGTCCCCAAAAAAACCGCGTTCGGTTTCAATAGCAGGCCGATGCGGAAGCGAATGTTTTCGATGAAACCGCCGCTTCCCCGTTACGCGCAGTAATGTTTTAGGCGGTCCGCGATTTTCGGGCTGCCCAAATGTTTTAGGACTTTTTTCTCAAGCTGACGCGCGCGTTCTTTGGTGATGCCGAGGAAACTTCCCACTTCACACAAGGACATCTGCGCCCTGCCGCCGAGCCCGTAGTGATGGCGAATCACAGACGCTTCCCGGTCGGTCAATTTGTCCAGCAAACGCTCGATGTCATCAAGCATCGACTGGCGTATCGCGGTTTCATCCGGTGCCGGAGTACCGTCATCACAGACATTTTCCACGATTGACGGCAAATCGAGCCTTCCGCTGTCCAACGGCGCATCAAGCGACACCGGAGCCCGGCTTATCCATAACAACAAGCGAATATCCTTTTCCCGTATATTCAACTGCTGGGCGATCCGCTTAATTTCGCCGTCCGCCTTGAGATCAATATTGCATTTTTTACCGGCTCTCTCGATATGTATCAGGTCCGCGATACGGTTTACCGGCAGACGAATCGTTCGGGATTTGTCGTAGATTGCCTTGAGGATAGACTGGCGTATCCACCATACGGCGTAAGTGATGAAACGATTGCCTTTGGCGGGATCGAAATGATCCGCGGCGGCTATAAGCCCCAGATTGCCTTCGCTTATCAAATCGTCCAGACGGAGCCCCTTGCCCTGATAACGTTTCGCAATATTGACCACGAACCGCAAATTGGATTTAATCAGCTTGTTGCGGGCTTCGGTGTCTCCCAAAACCGCTTTTTTTGCAATTTGGTCTTCTTCTTCACGGGAGATCGGCGCATAATTGTCCAATTCATGGAAGTAAGTCGTAAGAGTATCGTCCCCTGCCGATTTTTTGTGCGGTTTGCGCTTATCGAAATGTGTTTTCATGGTTCCTCCTTAATTAAACCATATCAAAGAATAATGGCATTGAATCCTTTTATTTCTATACAGCATATACCGTGCCAGAATGAGAAAAACCAGTATTTTTTCTTGTAAGTTGTTGTATTGTAATGAATTAGTGTGTTCTCAGCGCAATGTGCAAAGTTTCATTAAGCTGCATTACTTTTTTAAAGCGCGTCTTTTTTACCCATTTTCGCGTTTTCCCGAAAAAAGTGTGTCATTATGACCCCATTACATCGTTATGTGGCACTGGGGCTTGGACAAAAAAGTGAAACCTCGTTGAGTTACCGGCTCGACAATCTCTTTGGCAAGATTTTCCATTCCTCTGGAGCAGGATAAACGCATGGAATTTTTTAGAGCCACGAACCACACGAACCGCATTGGGTAACCTTTCATGCGCCGCTTGCATTCGGTTAAAACACAGGCCCAATCAACACTCCCGAAACAAAAGTTCGTGCGGTTCGTGTGAAAGCAGGCTAATGTTCTTGGAATAATCTCGAAAACCAAAGCACGACACGTCCCCCCCCCCCAGAGACTTTCCCTTTTCGGTATACCGGATCGTTTTCTCATCAGCGATATACCGCATCAAAAGCCCGCCCGCAAGCGACCTGAGCGCGTCTTCTTCCTTGCGAAAAGCATCCAGTCTTTCCCGCCGTTCGTCATCAAGCAAAGCCGTCAACCGCGCCTTGTCCTTCTCAAGCGAAAAAATGTTCATATAGTATATACGTTGCAAAAGCGGTCCGCCTTTCTCGTTATTCTACTCAAGAAACATAGGAAGGGGGAAGTCTCCCCCTCGCTCCAGCCCTGCGGTCTTACGCTACCCCTTCTCCAAGGACGTAGTCCCGAACTCCGCCCCTAAAACCCCGCCATTGTCCGTTTTCAATTATCCATTATCCATTTCCCCGAAGGGGGACACCCCCGGTATCATCACGGGCCTTCATCACAGCCTCAGTCACGCTTTTATCACGATTAACTGCGGATGGTGCAAATACACACATTATCTGTGCCCATCTGCGTTTATTCGTGCCCAGTGGCTCCACCGCAGACGGCTAATCCGCTAAGTTCAGCATCTCCCGAAAGTTTTTCCCCGCAGTGGCGTTCGTCATCAGAATAGGCTGATGGGTCGAGTCGAGGGTGTCCCTCCAGAGACTCGACTCAGGGTCAACGTGGTTGCGGCGGGAAACACAAGCCTTAATCGGCAGATGGACAAACTCGTTGTTCACTAGGCCAATGATCAGTTTGGTTTTCCCCGCCATCGCCGCATGAACTGCCGCGTTGCCCAGACGGTCGCAGTAAATCGAGTCGGACGGACAAGCAACGGCAGAACGGATAAGATAGCTGGGATCAATATATTTGAGATTGATGTCGATCTTTCGGGAACTGAAGTATTCGGTTATCTTGTTTTTCAGAAACACCCCGACATCCTCCATGATCACGTTGCCGCCCGCATCGCGTTTCACTTCCTTGATCAACTCCTTCTGGAGCGCGCCTTCCGCGACGATGATGACCGCATGTTTGCGCCGTTCAAGACGTTTTTCAAGGTGTTCGAGGAACCCGTTCGGGCCGTCAAGGTCGAACGGCACCTCAGGAATAAGCACGAAGTTCACCTCATGACTCGCCATCGCGGTGTGCGTAGCAATAAACCCGGACTCGCGGCCCATCACCTTGACAAGCCCGATCCCATTCGGCTGGGAACGTGCCTCCATGTGGGCGGACGCCACCGCGTCAACGGCACGAACAACGGCGGTGTCAAACCCGAAAGACCGCTGAATAAACGAAAAGTCGTTGTCGACCGTCTTAGGTATCCCCACCATCGCTACCTTCAGATGACGATGTTCCAGTTCCTCGGCAATGTCGAGCGCCCCTCGCTGCGTACCATCACCGCCGATAGTAAAGACCATGTTCAAGTTAAGCTGTTCGATTGCGTCAACAATCTTGTCCACCTCTTTCCCGCCGCCTCGTGCTGACCCAATGACCGTACCGCCAATCCTGTGGATCGAATCGACATTATCCATGTCGAGCTCCATCGTCGGATAACCGTACTGGGGCAGAAACCCCCGGTAGCCATAGCGGATTCCCGTAATGCGGCGGACGCGGTAGTGGTACCAGAGACAGCGGACAATCGACCGGATCACATCGTTCAACCCCGGACAGAGCCCGCCGCACGTCACGATCCCCGCATGGACATGTTCCGGCATATAATAGATGAATTCACGCGGCCCGGCCCGTTCCAGCACATCGCTCCGTTCGAGTTTGCGCTGTTCCCCCAGTTTGAGATAACTTGTCATAGGAACGAACTCGTCGTCGCTCACATACTCGGCGATATAGTCACCCTTCCGCTTCGACATCGTGATAGGCGACCTGATGTTACACTTGCCGAGAGACTCAATGGTAAAATCCAGCTTTTCTTCCGGCGCACCCGCCTTTGCTTTCTCTGCCATACCCAACTCCTTCTCCGTTCAATATTCAAAGATAGATGGGGGAAATCTCCCCCTCCGTGGCACCCAATGCCGCGCGCGAAACATTGAGCGCGTTTCTGCCATTTTTGCGGCGCGGTGTGGACCCCAAGAATGTTACACCGTAAATAAGTGCAACAGGGCCCCGGTAGACCCCGCAACGCCCCATCAAATCCACATTGTGTTAGTATACTATGAACGGCAAGGTTTGTCCAGCAAGCGTTAGTTTAATCCTCTGTTAAAAAGACCCACAAACAGATACGAACGGAATGCGGAGTCAGTGAGCCGCCTTCATCACGGCAACATTGACAACAGAGCACAAGGATACTATAGTGTTCTAAAACCTCAAGTTGTGGGACAGCCTAGCGGCTTTGGTTGGAAATTAATGTGCCGTGAGTTCGATGAAAGCAACATATCCAGAAATAAACGATCTTTTTCTTTGGGGGACAATGCCGTGATCTCACGCTACGCCGCTTTGACTCCACAGCAGGTGGCGGTTTGTGATACGGCTTCGACGTTTCTCCAGTCGTCGTTTTGGGGCGCATTTAAGGAAAAGTTTGGGTGGAAAGCCCATGCGTTTACCGTCACGTTTGACGGCGGGGAGCAGAAACCGCTCCTCGTGCTGACGCGACGTGTCGCGCGGGTGCTGACACTCGCCTATGTCCCGTGGGGGCCGGAACTGCCGGACGGAAAAACCCCAGAGGACGCGGCACTGGCGGACATTGCCGCAGGGTTGCGTCCGCACTTACCCGGAACCGCCTTTGTGCGGTTTGATCTTCCCTGGCTGGGGACAGACCCCCTTCCAAGAGCCCCCTTCAAAAAGGCCGCCGTTACCGTGCAAGCCCCGGATACCGTTCACGTTGACCTTTGCCCGGACGAAGATGCCATCCTCGCTCGGATGAAACCCAAGTGGCGCTACAACATCCGGCTCGGCGGCAGAAAGGTGGCGGTCATCCGTTGCGGCCCAGAACGTCTCGCAGACTTTTATGCCTTGCTGGAGGAAACCGCCCGCCGCGACCATATCCGCATCCACAACCCCGCCTACTACCGGACGCTCTTTGACTTGGCCGCCGCCGCGCCGTCTGTTACCGTCTCGCTCTACCTCGCCGAATATGAGGGAGCGCCCGTCGCCGGTATCGTTACCCTTTTTCGGGGCAAGGAAGCCGTCTATCTTTACGGCGCGTCGTCAAACGAACACCGCAACCTCATGGCCCCCTACGCGCTTCAGTGGCGGGCAATGCGGGACGCGAAAGCCGCAGGCTGCGCCTATTACGACCTCTTCGGGATACCGCCCAACGCCGACCTGTCGCACCCGATGGCGGGCCTCTATCTTTTCAAAACCGGTTTCGGCGGCGCCGTTGTCCACCGTCCCGGCTGCTACGACTATGCGTATAACCCGCTGTTGACGGCGGCCTTCCGCACAGCGGAAAAAACGCTCAAACGGGTTAGAATATAGGCCGGATAAACGCTCCCGGAATCAATCACGCTAACCACAAATGAACGCGGATAAAACAGATAAACGCAGATTCGTCACAGCGGAACTCGCTTAATCCGTGTTTATCCGTCCTGTCTGTGCCGCCATTTGGCGCCATCTGTGGTTCTTTTGATTAAACCTGTGATTAAGGCCGGGGGCGTTGCGGGGGGCGGGCCACCCGCAGAGGGGGTAG
>JAIRNN010000281.1 GCA_031257995.1 Spirochaetaceae bacterium
CGTTCGGATGCCCTCCTTCGTTCCCCCTTATTTTAATTTGGGTAACAGCGCCAACAAGTTGACGTTTCTATTTGAGGCATGATCCCTTTTCGGTAACTTTTTTTATGAGGCAACGCGGGGCCTTGACAACTTTTCGCACACCCATTACAATGGCTTCCATGCTTCTGGCAAGGACAGAAACGACAGCATACGCCATTCACGCCCCCTCGTGGAGTTTTGCTCCGCAAAACTCCACGGCAATGGCGCAAAGTGCCATTGCCGAACTACCGGGCTACTCATATCCCCTTCCTTATAGAATTTCGCGGAAATCGTGTCAAGCCCCCCCCCCCAATCCTCCAGCTGAAAGCGGACTCTTTCTTTATCGCTCTCTTCCATTCGGACGCTATAACACTCCATCGTTAGGCAAAAACACCCGTCCCTCTTTATATCCCGCATCCAAACCTTTTTGGGGGTAAATTATATATTGACAGGAGGTTTCTATGTCAGGACTGGTACATCGAAATCCGTGTCTGCTACTCCGGCAGCACGGGAAGCCGCTGAAAGAGATACAAACGATCAGGAGCGCGTTCACGGTGAAACAGGCTTAGGAGCGACAAGATTAGTCTATCTCGACAGTCGAGATGAGGCGGGTAGCGAAGGAGGCGGGTATGACGTAGGCGGTTGATATGGGTTAAGGTATGGCCCTGGTTGCGGGGGACGGATATTCGGTATACGGAATTCGAATATATACGAAGTATAGACGTATACAAAAAAAATAAAACGTTACGCGTCATAAAAGTTTTATGAAATCCAACGCATAACAAAACGGAGAAAAAAAATGAATTTGGTGTCGGTGTAGTTCGCACTGTTCGCGGATATGGTGATGGTGGCGGTACTTGCCGGATGCGGGGGTGGTGGCAATCCCTCCGCTGATTTCAGGTGGAAAATGGAAGGCGGCGGAGCAACCATCACCGGTTATGTGGGAACATCCCAAAGCGTGAAAATCCCTGCCAAACTGGACGGCAAGCGGGTAACCGCCATCGGGGAAAGCGCGTTCGAGAGCAATCAACTGACGAGCGTTACCATCCCCAATCCGGTAACAGCCATCGAGGACTATGCGTTCGCCGCCAACCAACTGACGAGCGTTACCATCAGAAGGAACGTTTCGGTAGCAGGAAATGCATTCGATGGCGACTTCCGGGGTGTGTACGACTGCGGCGAGAAACAGGCGGGGACATATGTGAATAACGGCGGTTCGCGGTCGAAGCAATAGCGGGTGAATGCCCTTGCAAGGGTATTTCCAGAGTTTGCAGAACAACCCGAATAACCGCATGGCGGTAATTACCGTGATTGTTTGCGCAAACTCCACGGACAGCGAAGGAGGCGGGTATGACGTAGGCGGTTGATATAGGTTAAGGTATGGCCCCGGTTGCGGGGGATGGATATGCGGTATATGGAATTCGAATGTATACAAGAATAAAAAGTTATGCGTCATTGGACTTGTTTCACAAGTCTTGCAATGAAATCCAAACGCATAACGCTATGTTACCATAGTAAAGGAGAGTAAAATGGCATGGTACCAGCTTTGGTTATGACTGGTACATCATAGAATTTCCTGTCAGAGAGGGCAATTATTTGCTTCAGGTGAACTATGACTGGACATCGGCCTGGCTGTCCGCGTCTGAGTCCTGCAAAGCAGACAGCGCATCGCAGGAATGGGCAGTTTTGAACAAAAAAAAATGAAGGAGCTGTTCAAGATTGAAGGGGACTCGGCGCCGAAAGAACGGCTTGTGTGGATAGGGGAGGATATATCCTGGCCGGCGCTTGACTCCTACGTCAACAACGACGAGCGTGATCTGTACCTTGCCCATTTGAGCAAACTGTCTCCGAAGGAAGTCTCGGACAGGATAATCAGCATCGTCCGCGTACTGGAAAGCGTGGTGGTGTAAAGGAAGAGGGACCCAGTAATGTTACGATTGGGTTTCTCGCAGGGATACATGGGATAGTGGCTAGAAAACGAACGAGCCACTATCCACTCCTAACTAAAAAAGCCCGTGATTAAGGCAGGGGGTCGGCGAGTTGCTACGGCAACGAAGTAGTCGCGACCTCCCCTCTTTTTATATTTTCTTGACAGAAAGCAGGGTAAGTATTAATAGGGCGATACGATCTTCCCTTAATCCGGTGGAATTGCAAGATAACCTGAATAAGGCTATTGACAATCTTTGGTCTATACATAAATCTAAAGTTACATTTTCATAATGTCCTATCGGTTATCTTTTTGGTTACATTTTGAAATGTCTCATCATGGGGATCGCGGCGGCTAGCCCCGGCTCAATCACATTGAACCACAGATACTCTATGCTATTTTATAAGTTGTACTGAATTATACTTGGCCAACTTCCATTAAAAAATGCGGTTTATAAGGCTAAAGCCCGGCTTTATCCTTATAAACCGCAGGTTGGCTTGCAACCGACCGGGGTGTTAACCAAGTCTATTAGTCTACGCCGTTATCTCCCATCATGCCGCGCCCAAGGAAAGCCCCTTCGGGGCTTCGGAGAGGATAACGGCGGCGAAGAGGAGGATGCAGCCTGCGATCATGCGGACGGTCATCGATTCACCCAAGAGCAGCGCGGAGAAGACTGCGCCGAAGACGGATTCGGTAGAGAGAAGGAGGGCGGCGGTGCTTGGCGCGAGGTGTTTTTGGCCGACATTTTGCAGGAGGAAAGCGATGCCGCTGGAAAAGACGGCGAGGTAGAGGAGGGAGAGGACGGGGCGCGTCGTGGTGACGGCCTCCACAGGGAAAGGGCCGTCGTAGAAGGGGGCGAAGAGCCAAGCGAACACGGAACAGAAGACCATTTGCAGGATGGTGAGCGTGATAGGGTCTTCGCCGTGTTTCTGGGTGAATCGGGCAATGAAAACGATGTGGACGGCGTACCAGAATCCGCAGACGAGGGTGAGGACATCGCCCCGGTTTACGGTAAGGTCTTCGTTGAGCGAGAGGAGGCCGATGCCGATGACGGCGAGGAGGGCGGCGGCAAAGACGTGGAGGCCGGGAGGACGTTTGGCGATGACCCATGTGATGAGGGGGACGAAGATGACATAGACGGTCGTGAGGAAGGCGTTTTTGCCCGCTGTGGTGTACACGCAGCCGACGGTCTGGAAGGCGTAGGCCAGAAAGAGGAAAAACGCGAGGATGATGCCGGTCGCCAGGCTTGAACGGGTCATCTTTTTGAGCCTTTTGAAGAATATGATACTGAGAAAGAAACCGGCCGCCGCAAAACGGAGGGCGATCATGTAGATGGGCGGCACCACATCAAGGGAATCTTTGACCGCCACAAAGCCGCCTCCCCAGAGGATAGTCGCAACGAGGAGGCCTGCTCCGGCAAAGAGGCCGATTTTCCTTTGGGTCATCAAGCAACCTCCCGATTGTCCGGTTGCTTACAGCACACTTTGCAGGAACTGTTTGGTGCGTTCGTTATGCGGGGCGGTGAAAATAGCTTCCGGTTTGCCCTCTTCCAGAATCACGCCGCTGTCCATGAAGAGCACGCGGTCTGCGGCTTCGTGGGCGAACCCCATCTCGTGCGTAACGACCAGCATCGTCATACCGCTTTCCACGAGGTTTTTCATCACGGCAAGCACCTCGCCGACAAGCTCAGGATCAAGGGCCGATGTGGGTTCGTCAAAAAGCATAATCTTTGGCTCCATCGCCAGTGCGCGGGCAATAGCCACCCGCTGCTGTTGCCCGCCTGAGAGCATCGCGGGGAAGGTGTCGAACTTGTCGCCCAAGCCCACGCGGGTCAACAACATTTCCGCCTTCTCTCGCGCTTCCTCCTCGTTTAGTTTCTTCACGTGCATGGGAGACAGCATCACGTTTTCGAGGGTCGTCTTGTGCGGAAAAAGGTTGAAACGCTGAAACACCATGCCCACTTCCAGCAACGCCCGCGCCCGCTCTTGGCCCGGCATCTTCACCGCATTTACCCCGTCACGGCAGTCGAAAAGCAAGTTATCCTCAATCCATATCTTGCCGTTGTCCAGTTTTTCAAGGTTGTTAATCAGGCGCAGAAACGTGGACTTCCCCGAACCGGACGGTCCGATGATGCATATCACCTCGCCCTGACTCACCTCAAGATCAATCCCCTTGAGCACGTGGAGCGGCGCGGCACGTGTCCTAAACGTCTTCTCGACCCCCGCCGTCTTTAGCATTGCCATAGTTTACCTCCTCATTGTTCCAAAATCCCCTGATATAAGGGGTAGGGAAGAGGGGGAAGTCGCGGCAACGCGGTTGCCGACCCCCTCGCTCCGGCCCGCTCTCCGGTCGATATGGACGCACCTACGGCTACGCCTAAGGCGCGTCCACACCTCCCTCCGTTTGGTCATCCGCTACCCCCTCTGCGGGAGCGCGGCCCCCGCAACGCCCCGTCCCTATCCCCGACCATTATCCATTGAGCCTGTTCCAAAACCCCAAACGAATCTTAGAACAACCATATTTACAGCGAACCTTCAAGAAAATTTAACCGCAAAGGCACCCAATGCCGCGCCCGAAACAGGCACAACCGTAGGTTGTGCTAGGGGCGTTATACAATTACACAACACGGTACGACGCCAATAAAGGCGGCGCTTGGATACCAGCTTCGGTACTGCGGTACTGAAGGCGTGGAAGGTCTTTACCGGCAGCCGCGCCTTTTATCGCCAATTCGTCTGTTTTGCCAGCTTTCACAGAAAGCCGCCTTCAAGACTGCTGTAAAGCCACCCGGCTGTCAAATCAGCGCGCTTCTATCCTTATTCGCCTTCTCGGTTAATTCCTTACCTCTTTGTCAACTGACAGTAATACTCCAATACAAATGAGTTTTGGAACAGGCTCCATTTTCAATTATCCGTTCCCCCAAAGGGGGGGAACGGTTACTCATAAACCGAGTGCTTTTTTTCCATCCGGTTGAAGATATAGGTAAAGACCGCCGTGATGACCAGATACAATGCCATTGCCGGAATATACACCAGCGCGGACGCGGTTGATGAAGAAATCGAGCGGGTCGCCTTCGTAATATCCGTGAGCGCGATGATGGAGACCAGCGAGGCATCCTTCAACACCATGATAAATTCGTTCCCCACCGGCGGAATCAGACGGCGGATCGACTGCGGAATGATCACCAGCCGCATCGTCTGCCCGTAACTCATACCCAACGCCTTCGCCGCTTCCGCTTGTCCCTTGTCAATCGACTGGATCGCCGCCCGGATAATCTCCGCGCAATAGGCCGCCGAATTGAGCCCGAACGCGATGAACGCCGCGATGAACCGGTTGTTTATCGTGAGATACGGGCTTATCTGTGGCAATCCGTAGTAGATAAAGTAGAGCTGCATGAGGAGCGGTGTCCCACGAAAGAAGAAAATATAAGCGGTACAAATCTTGTTGATGATCTTGTTGTTGGATATTTTCCCCAGCGCGAGAAAAAGACTTCCCACGAGCCCCGCCGAAACCGCCGCGACCGTTAGCAGTATAGTGATGCGGGCCCCGTCGAGTAACGCCGGGACCCAGCCGATCATTTTAGAAAGGGTTTCCATCCAATTATACTTTGCAGACGCTTATCTAACGGACGACACCAGATCCATGTGGAAGACATCGTTTGATATTTTCTGCATAGTGCCGTCGGCAAACAGTTCGCCCAGTGCCCGGTTCAGCTCGGCGGTAAGCGCGTCGTTACCCTTATTCAACGCAATGCCGAACTGCTCGTCGGCGGGTCCCTGCCATGCAAACTGAAACGCATCCGGCTCCCTGTCCAAGTATTCAAACGCGACAAGACTGTCCACCACGATGATGTCAACCCGTTTCAGCTTCAACTCGTCAAAACAGTTCATCACCTTGTCATATTCAAACGCTTCGAACTTGACCCCGGCATCGGCGAGTTTGGTCGCGTAAATGTCCGCTGTCGTTTCCGCCTGATACGTTACCCGGTAACCCGCGATGTCCTCCGGCTTGGAAATCTTGATCGGCGAATTTTTGGCTACGACAATCGTCATTGCGTTCCCAATATAGGGCCGCGTAAAGTTCAGCGTCTCAATCCGCTCCGGCGTAATCGTCACCGAAGACATAATGCAGTCATACTTCCCCGTCTGCACCCCGGCAAAAATCCCGTCCCACGCCACATCGATAAACTCAGCCTTCAACCCCAGCTTCGCCGCCAGTGCCTTGCCCATCTCCACGTCGAACCCCACCGGAGTCACGCCGTCGTCCGCATAGTATTCCAACGGCGGATACCCGATCTCCATCCCGATCATCAGCACCCCCGGCTTAATCGTCAGCCCGCCCGACTCCGCCTTCTTGCCGCCCGCAAAAACGCCCGACACCGCCACACACGCCGCAAGCGCAACACCCGCGAATCTTTTACCATTCATAATTCCTCCTTAAACCGGTCTCTCCCGGCCTCAAAATAGTTCATAGAGTATAGCATAAGCCGCGTACTTTGGGAAGCCCCCTGTCATTGGCGACGTGAGACTGATCCGCCGCATTGACACAAACCTTCGAATACGCTAGACTTTCCCGCAGGAAATGGCGGCATGACAGCGCGTATTATCAAAAACGCCCGGAAAATTGTTATAAAGTTTGGGTCAAGCACACTGGCGGATGCCGCCGGGCGTATTGACGACGCTCTTCTCGCCTCGTTTGCCGCCGCCATTGCCACGTTAAAGCAAAACGGCAAAGCAATAGTCGTCGTTTCATCAGGCGCTCAGGCGGCGGGGCTTTCAACCATGCAAAAATGGGAACGCAAACGCGACATCCACTACCGGCAAGCGTTGTGCGCCGTCGGCCAAGTCAAGCTTATGCAGGCGTGGCAGTCTTCTTTTGCCGCGCACGGGGTCAATGTCGCGCAGATCCTTCTTACACGGGACGATTTTAGTGATCCGATCCGAAGCCTCTATATGAGAAACACGCTTTTTACCCTTGTTGACGAGGGGATCATTCCCATAGTGAACGAAAACGACACCGTTTCCGTCGAAGAGATCAAAATTGGCGACAACGACAGTCTCGCGGCCCAGTCCGCTATGCTCTGGAACGCCGATCTTCTCGTGTTGTTCAGCGACATCGACGGCTTGTACGACAAAAACCCCCATCTGTTTCCCGATGCCCGCTTCATCGGCGAAGTGAAGGACATTGCCGAGGTGAGCAAAACGATAGATACAAGCGGCAAGAGCGGTTTCGGCACCGGCGGTATCGTGACTAAACTCGATGCCGCGTCATTCGCCGCCGGTTACGGCATCCCGACCATTATCACACGGGGCTATCCTTCGGCTTTTGCCGACCTGCTCTCCGGAGCGCAGCGGGGCACCGTGTTTTTCGAAAAAACGTGAGTTTGACCGAGGCACCGTCATCGGTTTTTGCGCCTCTCTTGACAAAAATCTTTGTTCTTTGTAGGATAGTTTCAATGGACAGATTCCCGAGCGGTCAAAGGGGGCAGACTGTAAATCTGTTGGCTCAGCCTTCCAAGGTTCGAATCCTTGTCTGTCCAAATTGAGGGCTTTCCGTACTCGAAGGTGTCATGGACACCTCGCCCCTACGGGGAATTGAAAATGGACTGTGGATAATGGAAAATAATAGGAAGAAAACGCACGGACTCCAAAATCCGCCATTATCCATTCGCGCAACGCGGTGCCTATCTGCGGTTAAATATGATGAAATCCTGTGTTTTTTTGTGTTTTTCCCTGATATTCCCTCCTGAATGTGTTATATTATTATCAGTTATCGGCTGTGCCCTTGCGGTCATGCTGTTTTGGCATGATGGAGGATTTTTTTTTGGGGGGGGGGTACTTTACGCCGATAATTGAGAGAGGTGTGATAGTGGAGTTTGACCACAGAAACAACGGAAAGATGACTCAGGGCTTCACGTCCCTGCGGGGAATTGAAAATGGAGACATGGATAATGGAAAATAAAGAAATGACGCGAACAGCCTCCAGTCATTCTCAATTTTCAATTATCCATTCCCCCGCGGGGGGAGCCCGTAGCTTCGCGTGTACCCCTCCCTAATTACTATTTCGCGGGAATCGTGTCAAGCCTCCCGCTAAAAACGGGCTCTCCTATTATCGTTATTTCCCATTCGAATATTACAGCGTTTCATCTTTAGGCAAAACGTCCGCCTCTCATCGTATCCGTTATCTATTTATAAGACTATTGAGACGCGAAGGTGTCTTGTTATAAGGAACGTTATTATGGAAGAGAACAGGATTGTTACCAGAGTGCCGAAGGCTGCCCGTTCGTGAGGTCTGGACTTTACCCCATTAGACAGACACCATTAAGCGACTTGCCTTGAGTTAAACACATCAGGCGCCATATAGTCAAGCGCCGAATGGATACGAAGGCGATTGTAATACGCCTCGACATACATGAATACCAACTGCCTTGCCTCCGCCGCGGCATGTTTGCCGTCCAGGGTTTCCAGTTCCCGTTTCAGCGTTTTGAAAAAGGTTGCCGCGCAGGCGTTGTCCCAGCTATGCCCCTTGCGGCTCATGCTCTGGCGAACCGAAGGGCGCAGCTCCCCCAGGCGGTCCCGAAACGATTTCGCGCAGTACTGTGCGCCCCGGTCTGAGTGGAAGATCAGGCCGTTGCCGGGTGTCCGGCTGGCGCAGGCCATTTCCAGTGCGGGGATCGCCGTATGGACGGTCTCCATACCGGCGCTTAACGCCCAGCCGATGACCTTCCGGTCAAAGAGGTCCGGCGCCGCCGTCAGGTGTACCCAGCCTCCGCTCGTGCGCGGATACGTAATGCCGGACACCCATTTCTGTCCGCCCCCTTCCGCGTGAAACTGGCGGTTCGGCAGGTTCTC